>JACCSI010000688.1 GCA_013813075.1 Acidobacteriota bacterium
GGATTGCGTCGCAGCACGGGCTTCCGCCGAGCGAGGGTAACCCACAATTCCATCAACAGTTCGTCTATGCCGTGGCAATGAAGACCATCCGGCATTTTGAGCGGGCGCTGGGACGGAAGATCGTGTGGTCGCCGCGAATCAGGGTGCCGAGGGACGCGAACGCCCATCTGGCCGACCGTCAATGGCCCCGTCAATATGTGCAGTGCATCCGCATCTACCCACACGCAATCCGCGATGCCAATGCGTACTACGACCCCGACAAGGCGGCGCTGCTCTTTGGCTACTTCTCCGCGGCCGAACAGTTTCAGGGCGCCAATTACCCCGGCGGCCTCGTCTTCACCTGTCTCAGCCCGGATATCGTGGCGCACGAGACGACGCACGCCATCCTCGATTCAATCCATCACCGCTATCTCGAGGACACCAACCCCGACGTCGCGGCGTTCCACGAAGGTTTTGCCGACATCGTGGCGCTGCTGCAGCGATTTACGTTCCGCGAGCTCGTCGAAGATCGTTTGTATGCGGCGAGCGGGCGTATGGATCGTCAGAGTTTCGTGCTGGGCGAACTGGCGACGCAGTTTGGCGAAGCCTTACAGGGCAATCGCGGCGCCCTCCGCAACATGATCGGGAGGGTGGACCTGCACGGCACCTGGCAGCCGCTGACACCAAGTCCATCGGATTATGCGACCCACGTCGAAGCCCACGACCGGGGTGCGGTGCTGGTCGCGACGATCTTCGATACCTTCCAGCGCATCTACGTGCACAAGACGCGAGACCTGCTCCGCATTGCCACCAACGGCACGGGCATTCTTCCGGACGGGAGCATCAGCCGCGATCTCGTGCACCGGCTCGCCGGAGAAGCCGCCGAGATTGCCGAACACCTCCTGCACATTTGTATCCGGGCGCTCGATTACTCCCCACCCAACGACATCACCTTCGGCAGCTATTTGCGTGCGCTCATCACGGCGGACCTCGACATCGCTCCAGAGGACGAAAGCGGTTACCGGGTCGCGTTAATTGAAGCCTTTCGAGCGCGTGGCATCTTTCCCAGCCGCGTCAATACGCTCTCGATCGAAAGTCTGGCCTGGCAGCGGCCGGAGTTCACGCGCAGGGAAGAGAGCGCCATCAACTGGATCGCGGATCGCTTGAAGCCGGATATCCGCCTGCTCGTCGAAACGACCGACCGACAGGAGCTGGCCGACCGATCGAGGCGCGCGCAGGCGCGGCTCAACGAGCTGCTCGTCGGCAAGCAACGCGTCCTTGGCGAAGCCGACTGGGAGCGGTTTCTCAATAAGCTCGGGCTGACGTCGCGCCCGGTGTCCCAGCTGTTCGACCGCGACTCGGCAAATGTCCGCTTCGTGCTCAACGGCCGTCCCACCAACACCTATGTTCCGCGTATCGAAGTACACACGGTGCGGCCGGCGTTTCGCGCCGGGCGAGAGGGCCGGCAAATCGAGCAGGTCGTCGTCGCGCTGACTCAGCGCGTCAGCGCCGACGTCGGATCGGGCGGTGCTCAGAAGCGGATGGTCTTCCGCGGCGGGGCGTCGATAATTCTGAGTCTCGGTAATCTCAACACCGTCGAATACGTGATCGTCAAGAACATCAAGAGCTACGAGCGGTTTCGCGAACAAGCGGCCTACCTGAACGGCGAAACAGAAACCCTGCCGCTCCGCGTTTCGCCGTACGCAGATGACGATCGCGATTGGCGGCTCAATTTCAACCTCCTGCATCGGCGGTGAACGGGACGTCATGAGTCAACAGGTTTCAGTAGTCATCCGGATGTATCGTCTCAACGAGCTTGGCGACTGCTTTCTCGTCACCTTCAGTTCGGGGACTGCAAAAACGCATCTGCTGATCGATTGCGGCTCGTTTCGAAATGGCCCCGCGTCGATCGCGCGTCTCCACGCCATCGTCGATGCCATCAAAACCGAGCTGAACGGGGCCAGGCTCGACGTTGTCGTCGGCACCCACCAGCACAACGATCATGTGAGCGGGTTCGTGCACTGCGAGGCGGCATTCCGCGAGATCGGTATCGGTCAGGTCTGGCTGTCATGGCTCGACGATCCGAACGACGCCATGGCGCGCGCCATCGGCCGAGATCACCACAACCTCAGGCTGCAGCTCGCGGCGGCGCGCGACACACTGGCCGGTGCCTTGACGCGCGGGCAGGCCTCCCGCCCGGTTGCCGCTCGCTCGCTCGCCGTCCTCAACGACGTGCTGGGATTCTTCGGCGCAAATCAGGCCGGCACCCCGCCGGAACTACCGTCCGACGGCATCAGGATTCTGAAGGAGATCGGCGCCAACGCGCCGGTGTACCTCAGACCGGGGCGCACGCTCGCCATGCCCGGCTTACCCTCCCAGACGGTGAGAGTGCACGTACTGGGACCTCCCCGCCGGCACGCGTTGCTGTCTCGAAAAGACCCTCGAGTGGGCGAGAGTTACGACCACGGCCTCGCCTCCGCAGGTCTGATGGCAACCAGGTTGCTGGAAGCAACCAGGCGCCGGGTCGGGCAGGTGTCGCGCGACGAAGAACATTATCCGTTCAACCAGGAATACAAGAGAACCACGCCGGGGCGCGGCTCACGGCATCTGCAGGCGGCCGCACAGCGCTACGCCAAACGCGACGAGGCGTGGCGAGCGATCGACGACGATTGGATGCAGCAGGCGGAGACGCTGGCCCTCTATCTCGACACCTTCACCAACAATGCGAGTGTGGTGCTCGCTATTGAGCTGGTCGAAAGCGGCAAAGTGCTCCTGTTCGTCGCTGACGCCCAGACCGGCAACTGGCTCAGTTGGAAACACGTCACCTGGCAGCGGCCTGACGTGACCACCAACGGCCTGCTGGCACGAACGGTGTTCTACAAGGTCGGCCACCATGCCAGTCATAATGCGACGCTGGTGGAGCTGTTCGAACAACTGACCCATTCCGATCTCGCCGCCCTGATTCCCGTACATAAAAGCGACCCCAACATCACCAAAATCGGAGGGTGGAAGATGCCGGCGACGAACCTGTTCAAGCGGCTCGTCGAGAAAACGCAACACCGCGTCTTGCAGATGGATGATGTCAATCCGTCGGGGTGCAGACCCAACGCCAATCCGGCAAAGGCGGCGTGGCAGCGCGCCGGCATCAAGCCGCGGATTACGAACCTGTCGATCGAGCTGGAGATCAAAGGGTAAACGCTTGCGCCACTCGCGGCCGGCTGAAGGAGATCAACCAGCGTACCCGGCGCCACCTACCACTCGGACGCGAAACGTCACGTGCGCAGGCGAGCCGAGCGGCATCACCTCACCCATCGACGCCCCGTGCGCCGGCGGCCAGCGGCAACTCGACGGCCACTTCGCCCGTGATACAAACTCCGTGTGATGGTGGAAGACAACGAGGTGGCATTGACGCTGCCGCAGGCGTCGCCTCGACTGATCCTCACCGAGAGGTTGATCATCCGGGCGACAGAATTCTCATGGCACGGCCGTCCGTCACTAGTGTGAGGGCAGACGCCTGCCGTCGCGACCCCGCCTGAGAGGACCTTATGGGGCAAAAACTCATCATCCTGCGTGGAACTCAATCAACGACCCGTGACATCTTTCTCGGTCCGATGGCCAGGCCTACGGGTGTGGATCTGACGCCGCCGACGGTCTCGGTCGAAGTCGCGGACCTCTCAAAGAAAGAGCTCTCGGCGGTGGCGCGCGAGCGGGACGTCGTCGCGATCGCGCCCGCGATCCCCATGAAACTGATCGAGCCGGTCGCAATGCCCGGTGATGCCGCGCCTGCCGCCGCGGGCGCCGCC
>JACCSI010000701.1 GCA_013813075.1 Acidobacteriota bacterium
GCTGACCACCGCGACCGGGCCCGCGGCTCCGCCGCCGCGACGGTCATCGTCCGCCGTAAACGTGCGGCCGGCCACCGGCGCGACCCCGAGCACATCGAAGAAGCGGCCGTTGACGAAGATGCCCACGACCGGGCGGGCCTCACCACCCGCGTTCAGGTTGAAACGGGCGCCGCCCTGCGCCAGCACGCCAGTGAAAAAGTCCTGGTGGTCGCGGATGTATTCCCACTGCGGGTTGGTGAAGGAGGTATTGAGCTGGCGTCCGGGCTCGGTGGGCGGCTGCCCGAGAATGACGAGCTGATCGGGCTGGTGGATGGGGAGCGTTTTCAACAGCAGGGCATTGACCAGACTGAAAATGGCGACGTTGGCGCCGATGCCCAGCGCCAGCGAGAGCATCGCGACGACACTGACCATCGGCGTCTGCCGGAGCAGCCGCAACGCAAACCTGAGATCGCGAAGAAGTGATTCCACTCGGGTCATGCCAGGGGACCTTATACGAAGCTATTCGTAGGCGTCAAGCGGCTGTGAGGGCACCCTTGTGCGCTGGGCGCTTCTCGGGGTTGGACGCACAGCGGGGGCGACCGGTTGGGTTACGTGCGCCGCTTGAATGCGAGACCGGACCACGTGTCGTCGATCGCGCAAATCTTGAAGTCCACCCAGCTGTCGGCCAGTCCGGATTCACGAACCACATTGCCATCGAGGTCCGTCTTCACCCCGGACGTCTTTTTCGGCCAGACCATCCACACGGTCTGTCGTGACACGTGCTGCCCCAGGCCCGCAAGCTGCGCGTCAAGCTCGCGACGACTGCGCACGAACGCTATAAACAGTTCGCACTTCGCTGAAGGCTGGGCGGTGAAGATGACGTCCGCCAGTGTGGTCGCGAGCGTTTCAGCAAACCCTTTGGGAGCCGCGATGAGGCACACGCGCATGCCGGCTTTGAGGCCGAGCTTCTGGAACACCGGTCTGGCGGTATACGCCGAGGACGGCGGCACGACTGGCGAGGTGGCGTGTTGAGCGATGGCTTTCGGGAGTGCCGTCCCCAGCTTGGGCCAGCTGGTGTAGGTCGCATCAGGCAGGAGGGCTTTGATCTGTGCAACCTTGGCGGGATCGCCATCGACAAACACGAGGGGCACGTGGCGCGTGCTCTTCGCATGCCGCACCCACATCGCGATCTCGCGCCCTTGAGATGGCAGCCGCGAGAGATCAATGACAAACGCCTCCGGCGGATCGCCACGCAGCACCCGGAGGAGCGCAGGGCCGTCAACATCATCGAACTCGGCGTGATGCCCGATGGAGGCAAGCCGGAGCTTGCGCTCGCGACCTTCAGGTCCGTTCCAGTGAATGAGGCGAACTTTCGCCATACCGAATGGCGGGGCTGACCGCCTCCGCCCTCCTTATGCGCTATTTGAGGGTGGCGTTCAACGTGATGTTCGGCACGCCCGCCAGTGCCCGCGACACCACACAGCCTTTCTTGGCGCCTTCGGCAAACTCCTGAAACTGGGCGGCGTCGATCCCTGGCACCACACCTTCGACCTCGAGATCAATACGCGTGATCGTCGGGCCGGCTTCGCTCGCGCCGAGATGCACCTTGGCGTTGGTCTTGATGGTGGTCGGGTGGTGCCCCGCGCGGCCAAGCGCCGCAGCCAACGCCATCGAGAAGCAGCCGGCGTGGGCCGCGCCGATCAACTCTTCCGGGTTGGTGCCGGGCCCGGTCTCGAATCGCGACACAAACGAATACGCACCTTCGAACGCGCCACTGCCGAGACGCATCTTGCCGGCGCCTTCTTTCAGCGACCCGTTCCACTCCGCACTTGCACCATGAACAGCCATCACCCCTCCACGAATTCACTTAACACGTGCCGCACGCCGTCGCGACGGCCGCACAATTCCCGCGCTAGACCATCATAGATCCGCCGACCACACAAAACCGCCACGACAGAGCGACTGGTCGTGAAAATCCGGGTCGCCGTCGCGTCTATCGATGCGGAGGTGTGCGGTGGCGTCTGTCGTTGGACCGCAGTGGCTGCGGATTATTTGTTGGGCTTTGGCGGGGCGTCCTTGATAATGAACAGCTTTTCGCCGGGCCTGATGAGTCCGAGCTCGCGGCGGGCGAACTCTTCGATGGCCGCCGGGTCTTCGCGCAAACGGCGCGCCTCGTCACGCAGCGCGACGTTGTCGCGGCGGGCACGCAGCAGCGACTGTTCGATCACAGCGAAATTGCGGCGCGCCTGCAAGCGGGAGATGAGTCCTTTGTCCCCGACGATCGCATCGATGACGAGCACAATCGTCACAAAGCCCATGACGTACCGCGCCAGGCGCCGACCGGGTCGGGCTACTGAGCCGACCGGAGTCGCTTCCAGTTTCTTGCGCGCAGGCGTTTCGCTCATCACAGTTACGATGCGGTTGTACCACTTCGCGCCGTCAAGTACAAGTGGTCAGCGACCACGGCAACGCAGGGTACCGCGCATCGCGCAAAAGTACAAGAACATTCCAACGAAGACGAGAGTAAATCATGACTCCGCCGCCTGCTGTGGTCCTCGTGCTGACGACGTTTCCCACTGACCACGATCCGGTCGCGCTGGCGCGTGCCCTGGTCGACGAGCGACTCGCCGCCTGTGTCAACGTGCTACCCCCGATGTCCTCGGTCTACCGCTGGGAAGGAAAAGTGGAGCAGGCCACCGAGCACCAGCTGATCATCAAGACGACTTCGGCACGGGTGCAATCGCTGAAGCGCCGCCTCAGCGACCTTCACCCGTACGAAGTGCCCGAACTGCTGGTCGTGCCGGTCAGTGACGGCGCCGCACTCTACTTACGCTGGGTGTCGGACAGCGCCTGATCGATGTCTTCCGTCAGGTCGTCGACATCTTCAATGCCGACCGAGATACGGATCAAGCCGTCGGTAATGCCGATCGCCGCGCGTCGCTCTGGCGGGACCGACGCGTGGGTCATGATCGCCGGGTGTGAGATCAGTGTTTCGACGCCGCCCAGACTTTCTGCGAGCGACATCAACCGGAAGCGCGGCAACACCGTCCGCGCTGCCTCGATCGAGCCGACGTCAAACGAAATCAGCCCACCAAAGCCGCGCATCTGCCTTTTCGCAAGCGCGTGATGCGGGTGATTGGCCAGCCCCGGGTAGATCACCGATTGGACCCGTGGATGGGCGGCCAGATGTTCGGCAATTGCCTGCGCATTCGAGTTGGTCCGTTCCATCCGGATCGGCATGGTCTTGGTGCCCCGCAGCACCAGCCACGAGTCCATCGGGCCCAGAATCGCGCCGGCCGCGTTCTGCACGAACTTCATCCAATCGATATCGTCCTGATGCTTGAGCACCACCACTCCCCCGACGCTGTCGCTGTGGCCGTTGAGGAACTTGGTAGTGCTATGGGTCACGATGTCACAGCCCAATGCGAGCGGTTGCTGGACGTAGGGGCTGGCAAAGGTGTTGTCAACCACGACCCGAACGTTACGCGCGTGGGCAATCTCACTCGCCGCTGCGAGGTCGGTAATGCGCAGCATCGGGTTGGTCGGCGTCTCGATAAAAAGGTATTTCGTTTTCCCGGTAATCGCCTGGTCGATGGTCTCGAGCCGCGACGTGTCGACGTAGGTGAAATCGAGCCCGAACTTGCGGCGGACGCGCTCGAACAACCGGAACGTGCCACCATAGGTGTTGTCGCTCACAACCAGATGGTCTCCCGACTCGAGTCGGGTCAGAATGGCGTCGATGGCCGCCATGCCGGAAGCGAAGGCAAACGCCGCCGCGCCCTTTTCAATCGCGGCCAGATTGGCTTCGAGGGCCATCCTGGTCGGGTTCTGCGTCCGCCCATATTCGTACCCCTTGTGCTGACCAAGGCCTTCTTGAACATAAGTGGAAGTCTGGTAAATGGGCGTGATGATCGCGCCTGTCGACGGATCGGGCTCCTGGCCGGCGTGGATGCAAATGGTACTGAAGCGCGCGTTGTCGTTGAGTTTCACGGTGCGTCTCTTTTACCATCTTCACGCAAATGACGTCTAACCGTCCGCTGCTGCCGGGGGGGACACTGTCCCGAGCGCAGCAATGGCGGCGCTGGCTTCTGCACAGTCTTGCCGGACGGGCGCTCATGGTCGCCGTCGCGATCAAGGCCACGGCCAACCTGATTGGGTTCATTGCGCCCTCGACGTGGACCGTCCTCGACGCCGTCGATGCGGTCGGCAGCCTCGGCCTGCTGTTCGTCGGCGGTTATGCCATCGCACGCGGCATCGCCTGGGCAAAGCGCCGCCTGCTGTGGCGTGTCCGACGCAAACTGATCTTGTCTTACGTCTTTGTCGGCCTCGTCCCGGGCCTGCTGATCATCTCGTTCTTTCTGTTTGCCGCGTTTTTGCTGTTCTTCAACGTCAGCACCTATCTGTTGCAGACGCGGGTGCGCACGCTGGTCGACCAGACGCGCTTCATGGCGCAATCCACGGCGCTCGAAGCCGAGCACGGAGATACGACCGACGTGCTGCGCCGGCGCCTCGAGCAACGTCTCGGTATCGCCGCGGAGAGCTACCCCTACACCTCGCTGGCTATCGTGCCGGTCCAGGGGCTCGAGTGTCCCGACGCCGCCGGCGCTGCGGTGACCACACCCCGGCCGATGACCATCGGGCCCTGGCAGCATCTCGATGCGCCCACAGGGTTGCCGCCATGGATTCGCTGCGAAGGATTTGCCGGCTTGCTCGCCTACGAGGCGGTGGGCGGCACCGTCGTCGAAGACCGGCTGCTGATGCGGGCGGTGGCGGTGCCTGATACCAAATCGCCGGAGTGGGCAGTGATCGTTGACCTGCCGTTCAGCCCGGTCGTCGAAGAACGGCTGCGCGAAGAGACCGGGATTCGACTTGGCGAAGTCTCGGCGCTGCCGTTCCAGGACACGCGGGTGACCAACCCGCGCGGTCGGCTTCTGTCCGTTCGGCCGCCCGCAGCCGAGGCGACGACGACGTTCGGGGAAGGATGGGTCGCGTTCCTCGACGTCCGGCATTGGGAGACTGGCGCCGCA
>JACCSI010000705.1 GCA_013813075.1 Acidobacteriota bacterium
GTCTTCAACGACCGGTTCATCGGCACGACCGCTGGGTATCACTCGTCCGCGGATTTCTACACGGACGATCATCGCCGCCTGCTCGATCGCGTGTCCGAGCAGGCCTCGGCGGTCATTCACAACTCGATCGTGTTCGAACAAACGCAGGAGGATTCGCTGACGGATCCATGACCGGCCTGCCGAATACGCGATTCATGTTCATGCATCTCACGCGCGAACTGGCGCGCGCGGAGCGTTTGAAGTCGGAAGTGGCACTGCTGGTGATGGACCTCGACAACTTCAAGGACATCAACGACAGTCACGGCCACCAAATCGGCGATCGCGCGCTGCGTCAGGTCGCGGCCGTGCTCCGCGGCCGGCATTCGTCCCTACGACATCTGTGTTCGTTACGCCGGTGACGAGTTCATCGTGGTGCTGACGGGCTGCGGCGACGAAGAAGCGGAGCAGAAGCGCGTCGAGCTGCAGAACGCCATCGACGTCGTGCATTTCGAGGCCCGCCCGGGCAGGCGTATCCCGCTTGGCATGAGCGTCGGCACCGCCCTCTATCCCCGTGACGGCGACTCCTACGACGCGCTCTCGCAACCGCTGACAGCCGGATGTATCGCGATAAAACGCACCGCAAGCAGCACCGGCGACTGCAGCCGGGCCCCGGCGGCCGGGCCTTGACGCTGGTTTCGTCAACGCCCCTGATCGAGCCGTCCGACCTCGAAATTCAGCGTGCCGCGATCGACGTGCTTTAGTCCACGACGGGCATTGGCGGACTGTCGTCTCGAGCTGGAGGTCGTGGGGAGAGGTAGGATCGTCTCCATCCGTGACCACTCTCGTCCTTCCCGCCCGGGACATCCTTCAGGCGACACCACGCACGCGCATCATCACGGCGGCACTAGGTGCCGTGCCATTCTCCTTCCGCGCCGGCCAGGCCGTATACGCCGGACTCGCCGACAGCGCCGTCCGCCGTCCATATTCGATCGCGTGTTCACCCGGCCAGGCGGCGCAGATGAATGGAATCGAATTACTGGTGCAGATTGACGACCATCAAGCGCCGGACCCGCATCTCGAGCGCGCAACGCCAGGTACCCCGCTGCGGATCGAGGGGCCATTCGGCTCGTTCGGGGTGCCTTCGCCGATGCCCGAGGATCATTTGTTGTTGATTGCCGGTGGCACCGGCATCGCGCCGTTGCGCGCACTGATGTGGGACACGCTGGAACGCCATGGGCACGTGAACATCGCCCTCATTTACAGTGCGCGTGGGCCGGAGGAATTCGCCTACGCGGACGAACTGCGGCGACTGGCCGGACAAGGTCGAATCACGCTGACGTTGACCGTGACCCGCCCGGGCTATGCGCCGTGGGATGGAACACGCGGCAGGATCGACGCGACGTTGATTACGGCGGCGTTGACCACGCTGGAAACGCGATGCGTCGTATGTGGACCGCCGGCACTGGTGGCGGACGCCACAATGCTGTTACGTGGCGCGGGCGTGGTGCTCGAACGGATTGCGACGGAAACCTACGCCGCGTAGGCGTGGCCGGCTGACGGTCACATTCCCAGGACGTGGTAACCGGAGTCGACCATCAAGGTCTCCCCGGTGATCCCTCGGCCCGCACCGCTCAAGAGAAACAGCGCGGCATCGGCGACTTCGCCGGCTTCAATGGCGCGACGCAGCGGTGCCTTTTCGCGTACCACGCCGAGGATGGTGGAAAACCCGCCGATGCCGGCCGCGGCCAGCGTCTTGATTGGCCCGGCGGATATTGCATTGACCCGAATGTTCTGCGGTCCGAGATCGGCCGCGAGGTAGCGGACGCAGCTTTCGAGGGCAGCTTTCGCGACGCCCATCACGTTGTAGTTCGGGAAGACCCGTGTGCTGCCAAGATAGGTGAGCGTGACGATGCTGCCGCCGCCGCGGGCGTCCATCAACGGCTTGGCCCCGCGCGCCAGCGCGATCAGCGAATAGGCGCTGATGTCCATCGCGAGTTTGAACCCTTCCCGCGAGGTCTGCACAAACGGATTGGTGATGTCGTCGCGATTGGCGAAGGCGACGCCGTGGACGAGAAAATCGAGACCGCCGTATTCCTGCTGGATGCGCGCGAACACGGCGTCGATCTCGCCGTCGACTTGCACGTCGAGCGGCAGCACCAGCGGGCTCGCCGTCAAGGTCTCGGCCAATTCGCGGACGTGCTCTTCGAATCGACCCTGGTAAGTGAGAACCACCTTCGCGCCGGCATGGGCTGCGGCCTGTGCAATGCCCCAGGACAAGGAGCGTTTGTTGGCGACGCCAACGACCAGGCCGACTTTCCCCGTAAGATCCATCAGCGCGGTTTTCCGCCTCGGCGTCCCTGGTTACGCGAACCGTTCTGGCGTGGCCCGCCGTTTCCCTGCCCGTGGGTTGGCCCCGGGCTACCGCGACCGCTGCGCATGGGTCCTTGCGTACTGCCCTGGGCCTGAGGTCCCCCACCGCGCCGTCTGCCCTGGCGAGGCCCCCGGTTGCTGCTTGGCTGCCGAATCGTGAACTCCGGCATGGTGCGAGTCGGCTGAGGGGGTTGTCCTTCGGGACGCGGCAACGCGGCACGAATCAGCTGTCGTCGGACCGGACCCTCGTCGCGACGCGGAAGGTCGTCGTCGCCCACCGCCTCGTCGTCCAACTCGGCGACCGCAGCGACCGGGGCGACCGTCAGTGCGGCGCGATGGGGCACGGGATTCGTTGCGGTCAGCATCAGTGGTTCCGGCAGACGCGGCGAGTGCCCCTCTTGGACTAACTGATCGTTCTGGGCGAGGTATGCGTCCTGATGGGTGGCACGGGCGGCAGGCTGTGGCCCCTGGAGACCGTCGAGAACCTGCGTAAACAACGCCGCCTGCGGCTTCTTACGCCGGGGCGGCACCTTTCCATCTTTGTATTCGTGCTCCGCGTCACAGACGGCGCAGCGGGTTTGTTTGATGTGGTCGTCGATCATCGCCACGATGGCGTGATTGGTAACACGGCGCTCGCGCGGACAGTAATCGTCCACCACGTCGCCGGGCCGAAACCGGCGTAGCTGCATGCACTCCCCCGAAACCGAAAAATCAGATCACGATGCAGGAGGGAAAGACGGCACTGACTGCGTGCCTCCAGACGCCGCAACGTCTGGTTGACCTCGAGTTCTGGTTGAAACTCTTAGACGAGAGGTCGACACAGTGTAACAGCGACCTCACGTTCAGGCAACTGGAATACTCAGGATGACAGCCAGGCTCGAGTTTCCGCCAACGCCGCGCGGACGGCGTCGGGCCCGGTGGATTGCGGCGTTTTCCTGGCCTTGACGGAGGCCTCGGGCGTCACCGCCTCGCGCACGTCGTCGCCGAAATGACTGCTGAACCGGCGCCAGTCATCGACGGACAGTCCTTCAAAATCCCGACCGTCTGTCAGGAGTTGCCGCACCATGCTGCCGACGATTTCGTGAGCTTGCCGAAACGACACGCCGCGGCCCACCAGGTAATCGGCGACGTCGGTCGCGAGCAGCAGACCGGATGCCGCGAGTCGCGTGCGATCGGCACGCAGCGTCACGCTGCCGATGACGGCACGCGTGGCGTCGAGCGACACCGCGAGGGTGTCTTCGCTTCCGAACACCGGCTCCTTGTCCTCCTGCAAGTCTTTGTTGTAGCCGGTCGGCAACCCTTTGATGGTGACCAGCAGTCCTGTGAGATGTCCGATCACACGACCGGTCTTGCCCCGCACCAGCTCCAGCGGATCGGGATTCTTCTTCTGGGGCATCATGCTGCTGCCGGTGGCGGACTTGTCGGCCAGCTCAAAGAAACCGAATTCCTCGCTGGTGAACAGGATGAAGTCTTCAGCGATGCGGCTCAAATGCACCATGGCGAGTGCGGAGGCATAGACAAAGGTCGCGGCGAAATCGCGATCGGACGAGGCGTCCATGCTGTTGGCGACGACACGGCTGAAGCCAAGACGGGCGGCGAGACGCTGCACGTCAATCGCGTAGCCGGTCCCGGCGATGGCACCGGATCCAAGGGGAAGCGCATCGGCTTCGACCGCGGCGACGCCGAGGCGATGGTGGTCGCGGCGTAGCGCGGCCGCGTGGCTGAGCAGAAAATGGGCGGCCATCACCGGCATGGCGCGGCGCATATGCGTGTATGACGGCATCAGCGTCACCCCGGCCGCATCAGCCTGTGCCGCGAGCGTGCCAACGAGCGCCTTCAGCTTGGCTTGCAACGACGGGATGCGGCGGCGCAAGTACAGGCGGAGATCGACGGCGACCTGCTCATTGCGCGATCGTCCCGTGTGCAGCCGCCGGCCGGCATCTCCAATGCGCGCGACCAACTGACGCTCGACGAAACTGTGCACGTCCTCGTCGCCGCCCGTCACCCACGCCGGATCCCTGCGCCCCTGCTCCAGGATGTCGCTCAAACCCTCCTGGATCATTCGACCGTCGTCCGCCGAAACCGCGCCGCACGCGACCAGAGCCTCGGCCCATGCGAGACTGCCGGTGACGTCGTCCTCGAACAGCCGACGATCCAACGGGAACGACACACCGAAATCGAATGCTGCAGGATCCGGTGCGGCATCAAACCGCCCGGACCAAAGATGTTGCGACATCAGGCCACCGCTAGTGCGTATTCGCGCTGCAGCACTGTCAGCGCCGATTCGCCGGTGATGGTCTCGACGCTGTCCATCAGCTCCGTCAACGTCATCGCAATGCCGTTGACGGCAATGGGGACACCGGCTGAAAAGGAGATCGCCAGGCGCTGCGGCGCGACGGGTGCGGGCGTGACGCTTTTCGGGCCGCACACGACAGCACCAGGCCGCCATACCGTCGCATTCTCCATAACCGCAATCTGTCGCAACTTCTCGGCGACGAACTCGCCGGCCATTGCGGCAAACGCCTCAGACGGCTCGGCGAACACACGCGCGCGCAACGCCGGCAACAAGGCGTCGCGGGCGAACTCCTCGCGCACATCGAGCGCGTGGCAGCGAGTCGCGCCGGCGTCGATCGCGACGTCGCGGAGCACGTCCAGCGACTCGCCGCCGCCGAGATCAAACGCCACGGCAATGACGTCCGCAGCGGGCGCAAGGCGCTGCACGGCCGCACGTGATTCTTGATCGCCGAAAAACGCCATGACGACACGATTGTTCAATGGCTCACTCCTCCACCTCACTTGCTTCCCGCAAACATCCTCACACCGATCACCGTGCATCACGGCTCCGCAGCGTTCACGCCTCGGACGCCAGATGCTCGAGGGTGGCGCGCGTGGATTGCGCGCAGCGCTGGTCGCGGCAGACCACCAGAATCGTATCGTCACCCGCAATGGTGCCGACAACATCCGGCAATCGCGCACGGTCGACCGCCAGGGCCAGCATCTGCGCCTGCCCCGGCCCGGTCTTGATGACGACCAGCTGCTGCGCCACATCCACCGTCAATAGGAACTCGCCCAAGGCTCGAGACAGGGCAACGGCCGCCGCGGCCGTCGATGGTGCCGCGTCGCCACCGGCGCGCTGGTAGGCGCCATCCGCGGCACGCTTGACCAGGCCCAATTCCTTGATGTCCCGCGACAGCGTCGCTTGCGTGACGTCAAAGCCCATCGTGACCAGCCGTTGACGCAGCTCCTCCTGACTGTGCACCGGTTCCCCTTCGACGACCTGACGGATGGCGGATAGCCGACGGGTTTTCATATCTATTCGGTTAGTTGAATCACTATACATGAATTGGGCATGAAACATTAATATAATTCGTTGACAAGGTCCGGATATCAATGTATAAATATCCTTTACAATGTATAGGGTTGCAGTCATCGGGGCCACCGGATACGCGGGCCAGGAGCTGGTCCGCATCCTGGCGCGCCACCCACTCGTCACCTTGACGATGGCGACGGGTTCGCAGGCCACGAGCACGCCGC
>JACCSI010000709.1 GCA_013813075.1 Acidobacteriota bacterium
CAATGGTGAAGTCGCGGCCCTTGGCTTCGCCGTTGGCGGTGATGCGCACGCGGTAGGCGCCCGGGGGCGACGCCGGCCCGCGCTGCGGTTGCGCCGCCCACATGATCATGCCCGGGAACACGACCGCGCCTTCCTGTCGTAAATCCCACGTGAAGCGATTCATGCCCTTGCTCGTCCCGACGCGCGGTGCGGCGCCGGATCCAAACCCTCCGCCGGCGCCAGGACCGGGGGCGGGCGCCGCGGCGGCTTTCGCCGTGCCTGTGAACGCCCGTAGCACCGTGCCGGACGCATCCAGAAATTCGATCGTCACGTCCTCCGCCTCTTTGCCCAGGTAGTAGTCCACGGCGACGTTGTTGTTGAGGCCGCGCAGCGGGTTGTTTGGCTGGAACACGTGCAGCGCACTCGCGGTGATGCCCCCGGCCGCCTGTCGCAGCACGTTGATGTCATCGAGAATGTAGAAGCCCCGGCCGTGCGTCCCGATGACCAGATCGCGCTCCTCGGACACAATGCCATGCACGGGCGTGACTGGCAGGTTCAATCGCAGCGACTGCCAGTTGGCGCCATCGTCGAACGAGACATAGACGCCGTGCTCCGTGCCGGCATAGAGCAAGCCGCGCTTTTTCTTGTCTTCACGAATCGTGCGTGCGAAGTCATTCGCGCCGATGCCAGTCACAATTTTCGTCCAACTCGTGCCGAAGTCCGCGGTCTTGTAGAGGTATGGCTGACGGTCGCCTTGTTGATAGCGATTGCCCGCGACGTACGCGACGCCGTTCTGATGCGGAGACGCCTCGATCAGACTGATGCGGGTGAACGCCGGCAGATCCGGTGGCGTCACGTTGTCCCACGACTGTCCTCCGTTGCGCGTCACGTGGACGACGCCGTCGTCTGACCCCGTCCAGATGGTGCTGCCCTCCTGGCGCGAGGGCGCGACGCTGAAGATGACGGCGTACGTTTCCACGCCGGTCTGGTCCTTGGTGATCGGCCCGCCGGACGCCTGCATCGTCTTGGGATCGGACCGGGTGAGATTCGGGCTGATCTTCTGCCAGCTCTGACCGCCGGTGGTCGTGCGCCACAGGTGCTGCGACGACGCATAGAGCACGTTGGCGTCGGTGGGCGAAAACACGATGGGAAAGGTCCACTGAAACCGCTCCTTGATGTCGACCGACGACCATCCCATCGGATTGTTTGGATAGATGTTGATGGCCCTCTGCTGGCCGGTGTCGCGATCGAGTCGACTGAGGTAGCCGCCGTAACTGCCGGCGTAGAAGACGGCGGTGTCCTTAGGATCGGGCGCGATGTAGCCGCTTTCGCCACCACCGACGGCGTAAAAGATCGGCGGCAGGCTGCCCTCCCCCGCCCCGGGGTTGTTCTGGCTGCCGACACAGGCCGTGCTGTTGTCCTGTTGTGCGCCACAGACGTGATACGGCACGTGCGTGGTCGTGAACACGTTATAGAACTGCCCGGTCGCGAAGGCCTGGCCCGACCACGTCTCGCCACCGTTCACCGACACGTTGCCGCCACCGTCGTTGGCCTGCACCATCCGCTTGTTGTCATTGGGCGCAATCCACATATCGTGGTTGTCGCCGTGCGGCACGCGAATCTGGTTTGGGAACGTCTTACCGCCATCGGTGGACTTGAAGAACTGAACGTTGAGGACGTAGACCGTGTCCTTCTCAACCGGATCTGCCGTGATGTGCGTGTAGTAAAACGCCCGCTGCCGCAGGTTGCGATCTTCGCTGGCCTTGCGCCACGTCACTCCGGCATCGTCGCTCACGAATACGCCGCCGTTGTCGTTCTCGATAATGGCGTAGACGCGGCTGCTGTCAGCGCCCGAGACCGACACGCCCACCTTGCCCCACAACCCGGTGGGCAGCCCGCTGTTCCTGGTCAGATCGGTCCAGGTCGTTCCGCCGTCGGTTGATTTGTAGAGCGCGCTGCCTGGACCCCCACTTTCCATTGACCATGGCGTGCGCAGCACCTGCCAGGTCGCGGCATACAGCACGTCGGGATTTTTCGGGTCCATTGAGAGGTCGATCGCGCCGCTGCGGTCGTCGCGATACAACACCTTTTCCCACGACTTGCCGCCGTCCTTCGACCGGTAGACGCCGCGCGCGGGATGCGGATCATAAGAGTGGCCCAGCACGGCTGCGTAGACGAGGTCGGGATTGGTCGGATGAACCCGAATCTTGCTGATCACTTCGGTGTCGGCGAGGCCGACGGAGGCCCACGTCTTACCGGCGTCGGTCGTCCTGTAAACGCCGTCGCCCTGGATGATGTTGCCGCGAAAGCACGACTCGCCCATGCCGACGTAGACCACGTCCGGGTTCGAGGGCGCCACCGCCAGCGCGCCCACCGACGTGGTACGAAAATCGGTATCCCCTACCGGCGTCCAGGTGTTGCCGTAGTCGGTGGTCTTCCAGACGCCGCCGCCGACGGCACCGAAGTAGTATTCGTTGGCGCGTGCGGCGCTGCCGGCGACGGCAATCGATCGGCCGCCACGGGCGGGGCCGAGGCTGCGCCAGCGCATGCCCGAATAGAGGCTAGGATCGACAGGTGCTGCGGCTTCTTGCGCGTCGAGTGATCGCGTCGAAGTGGGGGCGGCCAGTGCCAGCGTCAGCAGCGCAGCTGCAGCGATGCGCCCTGAAAATTGAGATGGCATGGTCGCGATCATATCAACTGTCGTTAAGCTCCGGGCACAGGAACCGTGTTTGCAGGGACCACCAGAATGGACCAGATCACTACCAAACCGTATTGGATGCGCTCGAGCGACGTACCGGACTTTCCGGCTCTGGATCGCGATCTCTCCGTGGACGTCGCCATCGTTGGGGGCGGCGTGGTCGGCATCTCGACAGCCTACCTGTTGAAAGCCGCGGGGCTCACCGTCGCGGTCCTGGAACGCGAGCAGTACGCGATGAGAGACTCGGGACACACCACTGCCCACCTGACCATGGTGACGGATGAGCTGTTGAGCGACTTGGTCAAGAACTTCGGGCGCGACACGGCGACAGCGGTGTGGGACGCGGGACGAATGGCGATTGATCGCATCGAGGCCACGATCGCGGCTGAACGCATCGACTGCGACTTTCAGCGGGTCCCGGGTTTTCTGCACACGGCGTTGTCGGGCACCGGCCTGTCAAAGGACGCGCTGCGCGAACAAGCC
>JACCSI010000720.1 GCA_013813075.1 Acidobacteriota bacterium
ACGCGCGCAACTTCGACGACGGAATGTTCGCGGAAAGCGGGGTCACCTCCGTGATGCTCAACCTTATCGTCAGTTATCCGCACGCGTCGTTTCAACCATTCGTCAACGCCGGCGTCGGTGTACTGCACACGCGAGTCGCGATTTTCGAAGGGCAGCCCACGACCGGCAAGACGGACCTGGCGTTCAGCGCCGGCGGCGGGATGCAATACATGTTTGACGAACTGGTGGGTGTGCGCGGTGACGTCCGCTATTTCCGTGACTTTCAGCGTCGCGAAGAGCTGCCGCTGCTCGATAGCGGCTACTTCGATTTCTGGCGCACGTCGATTGGCATCACCCTGGCCTGGCCTGTTCGCTGAGCGGAATTCACGTTAGTGGCACAAGCCCTGCAATGGCCGGGTAAGAATTTCACACCTGACCATCATGGAGAACGCCAATGACCTGCGCAGAAGTAATGACGCCCTCGCCAACCTGTTGTAACCCCGAGCACACCGCCGTAGAAGCCGCTGAGCTGATGCAGCGCGAAGATGTCGGCCTCGTTCCCGTGGTCGGCTCTAACAACAGCAAGCTCATCGGCGTGCTGACCGACCGCGACATTGTCCTGAAGGTTGTGGCGGCGGGGCGGGACCCGCGCTCGACCGCGGTCAGCGAGGTCATGACCAACGAGCCGATTGCTTGCTTGCCGCAGGAGTCCATCGAGTCGGTGATGGAGTTGATGGCCACCCGTCAGTTGCGCCGCATTCCGATTGTGGACAAGGACGGTGCGATTGTCGGCATCGTCTCCCAGGCGGATATCGCGACCCGGTTGGCGAGTCCCGAGGAGACGGGTCAGATCGTCCAGGCGATTTCCGAACCCGCGAATACTTAGGCCCGTAGGAGGGCGTGGCAGGGCCGCCTTTCTAAATTTGGTATGGTGGCGGCGTGCTCCGCGCCGCCGCCACGACCCTTGTTGCCCTTCTCACGCTTGGCGCGGCGCAGGCGCCAGTTTCTGATTGGCAACTGGTGGTGCTTGGCATCGCCCAAGACGCCGGGATTCCTCATCTCAGTTGTCGGCAGCCGTTGTGCGTTTCGATTCGCGCCGGGACGCGTCGTGCAGAGAAGGTGTCGAGTCTGGGACTGGTCAACCGGACAACGGGACGTGCCTACATCTTCGACGCGACGCCCGACTTCAATGCCCAGGTGCACGCGCTGACGGGCGGCACGCCGCCCGATGGCGTGTTCCTCACGCATGCGCACATCGGCCACTACACCGGCTTGATGTATCTCGGTCGCGAGTCGATTGGCGCACGGGCGGTCCCCGTATACGCAACCGACAAGATGCTGGAGTTTCTGGACACGAACGGACCGTGGAGTCAACTGGTCGCGCTCGGCAACATTGAGCGCCGCCCGATTGCACCCGACCGCGTCCTGGCCCTGTCGGGGGAGGTGCGCGTCACCGCGTTTCGCGTCCCGCACCGTGACGAGTTCTCCGATACCGTGGGCTATCGCATCGAGGGACCGCGTCATTCCGCGCTGTTCATTCCGGACATCGATCGATGGGAGAAGTGGGACCGCAACATTCGCGAGCTGGTTGACCGCGTCGACTACGCGTTTCTGGATGGGACGTTCGCTTCGCCTGGTGAGGTGAACCGCAACATCGACGAGATTCCGCACCCGATGATGCCGCGGACGCGCGAGCTGGTGCGTGGCGCCCGCGGCAAACTGTGGTTCATTCACATCAACCACACCAACGCGGACATCGACGCGCCAGATGTGGTGCGCGAGGGTGCGACGTTCGCGATGTGACCCATCGGCGCGCGGTCGATCACAACGATGCCGCCGGTTGCGCGCGAGCTATTGTTCTGCAATGGTCGTGATCGTGATGGGCCCCTCTGGCGCCGGCAAATCCACCATCGGCCGTGCGCTAGCGGTGACGCTTGGCTGGCCGTTCATCGAGGCCGATAAATTCCATTCTTTGGAGAACATCGCCACGATGCGGCGGGGCGATGCGTTGTCTGACATGGAACGCGGGCCATGGCTGGACGCCGTCCATGCGGCAATTATCGATGCCGTCGAGCGTCATGACTCGGTGGTGGTGGCGTGCTCGGCGCTGAAGGTCCAGTACCGCACCGTGCTCCGCGGCGGGTTGCGTGAGGTGTTGTTTGTCTACCTGAAAGCCGACATGCAGTTGCTGCGTGAGCGGCTGGTGACACGCCCGGACCATTTCGCCGGGCCGGCGCTGGCGACGTCGCAACTGGCCACACTCGAAGAGCCACACGACGGAGCGCTGACGGTCGACGCGGCCGACCTTCCTGATGTGATTGTCTCGACGATCCAGCGCGCGCTAGCGGCACGGTCGCTCGGGCGCCCGACGCCCCCGGGCGCCGCTATATGAGGGTCACCTGGGATGCGGACGCCCGCAGCGCAGGCATGGTTCCTCAAAT
>JACCSI010000730.1 GCA_013813075.1 Acidobacteriota bacterium
CACCCAGACATCACCACCGGCGGGAGTGAACTTGATGGCATTGGAAATCAGGTTCCAGATGCTCTGACGCAAGCGCTCCGGATCACCCATCACTGCGGCATCCTGGAAGAGCGCACGAATCGTCAAGTCCACTCCCTTGCTGTCGGCGCTCGGCCGCAGTGATTCGACGACGGCTGACACGACCGTCGCCACAGTGAAAGGCCGCAACTCCAAGCGAACCTTGCCGGTGACAATGCGCGAGACATCCAGAAGATCGTCAATGAGCTGTGCCTGCTGGCCGGCATTACGCTCGATCATTTCCAACGCGTACTCGACACGGTCTTCAGGCACGGTACCGTGTCGCAGCATACTCACCCAGCCTAGGACCACGTTCAGCGGCGTGCGCAGCTCGTGGGACAACGTCGCGAGGAAATCGTCCTTTGCGCGATTCGCGGCGCGGGCCTCCGACTCGCTCTCGCGCAGGGCCCGTGCCGACGCCTGAAGCTCCGCTTCCTGCCGGGCGGCGGCTTCCCACGAGTCAACCTGCGCGCGAGTTACGAGGAGGAGCACGAATGACAGGATCAGACCTCCAATCAACGTCTGGCGGGCCGCGCCCGATCCCATCACTACCGGGGAGCCGAGCGAGTGCACAGCAACCAACCAGTCGCCCCCGGCCACCTGCACGCGCTCGAACGTGGTGTATCGCGGATTTGCGGGCGCCGCACCCGAGCGGGCGAGCTGATTGGCGGACGACGCCACGGAATCGTCGTACACCTCGTACGCGACGGACGCGCGCGAGTCGGTGAGATGCGCCAGTACGCGTTCAGGGTTCAGCGGGCTGAAGACAAACCCCACCAATGCACGCCGTCGTGCGGCGACGCTCGCCCGCGGCGTCGCGCCTCGATAGACCGGGTAGAACAGGACCACGCGTCCGAATTGGCCACCATCCCTGCCGGGCCAATCGTGTATCTTGCGCGAAGCAGCCGGTTCGCCGGTGTCGCGCGCGTGTGTCATCGCCTCCGCTAACGCCGGGTGCGAAGCGAGGTCGAAGCCGGCCGCGGTTTTGTTGAGAGAATTTGTCGGCGCCAAGAAAATCGCGGGGCAATGCTCGGCGCGCGGCGCCGCGGGCCAGATCCGGACGCCGTTGCCGTCGAGGTCGAGAATGCGCAGGAAGCGTCCAAGATCTTGCCGGCGCACGCACTGGGCGAAGCCGATGCCATCCATCCCGGGATAGCGTTCGGGGAGTTGTAGTCGGTTGACAAACGCCCGGAATTCGGCGCCATTGATTTCATTGTCAGCCGACAGCAGCACGGCCCCGGAACGGCCGACCTCGAAGTAGCTGTTCAGACCAGATTGGATATAGTGACGAGTCTGCTGCGCGTCGGTCAGGAACTCCGAGTGGGACTGCGCCGCCGCCGCCGCCGCCGCCGCGGCGGCCGTCGAGGAGACATACCAGCCGGCGGACACCGACAATCCGCAGGCAACCGCGAAGAGGCCATAGGGCACCGAGCGCCGTAACAAGACGCCGCGCATTCGCGGGCTACGTCGCTCTGTCGTCATGCCGGCCTTCGTCCTCCGACGAAACGTATCGATGACCGAGTAAGAAGTTAGACCGCCGTCACACGCAGGTATGGGCCAAAGTCTTCACCTGGTCAATTTTGCTCTCCACTCTGCAGTTTCTGTTCCGAACTCAGGCGGTGTAACCCGTCGATGCTGAGGGGTGTGACGAGCCCCCCACCCCAGCCGCAGTCACCAGGACTGAAAGCAGCATTACATTCCTGTCGCAGCTGTAGCCAACCATCACCGACAATGTCACCAGGTTACGTATTCACTCGCGTCACTTCTGTGAGTCGATAAAATCTCGGATGTATCGGTTCACTTGTTCGGGCTGCTCGTGAACCACCCAGTGACTTCCCAGAGGAATGCGCTTGACGGTCAACTGCGGGACCACGGCTTCGAGGCCGTTGAGATTTCCGGTCAGCAGCGCCGTGTCCTTCTCGCCCCAGATGACCAGCGTCGGGACCTTCACCACGCCGGCCGTCATTCCCCCGGCTACTGATGCTGATGCTGACGCCGACGGCGTTGGGGACGAGGCCGGCGACGCGGGCCCGAGCTGCGCGGCACGATAGTAGTTGAGCCCACCGGTCAACGCGCCGGGCTGAGACCACGCCTCGAGGTAAGCAGCTTTGTCGGCCTCGGTAATGTGGCCCTGCTTCAACCCTTCGCCCAGCACGATTCCCACGAGCAGCTGATATCCGTTCGCGGACAGCGTCTTCTCCGCCTCCGGGCTGCGGAACATCGTCATATAGGCGCTGGCCTTCTGTTGGGCAGGATTGTCCCGCAGTTCACGGCCGAATATCGTCGGGTGCGGCGCGTTGACGATGATCAGTCTTTCGAGCGACTCCGGATGCGCCGCGGCGTACGCCCACGCGACGACGCCACCCCAGTCGTGCCCGACCAGGATGAACTTGCGATTGACGCCGAACCCAAGGTGCGCCGCCAGGGCACGCACATCTTCGATCAGCAGCGGCATGCGGTACTGATCGACCGCGTCTGGCTTCGACGACAGGTTGTAGCCGCGCATGTCCGGCGCCACCGCGAAGTGGTCGCGGCCGAACTCGTCGAGCTGATTTTTCCACGCGTACCAGAATTCCGGAAAGCCGTGGAGAAAGATCATCAGCTGGCCGCTGCCGGACTTGGCGTAGTGAAGACGGACGCCGTTGACCTCAGCGTTCGCGTGTTCAACGGGAGGCTGGGTCAACACGGCGGCGCTTAGGACCAGGGTGACGAACACGAGACGCGTCATCGGCGCATCCTACCTCACTCCTCAGCGTAGCGATCCGAGGCCCAAAGCGAAACGCGCGCCGCCGAGAAGAAGTGTTGCGAGGTCCGCGGGACAGGCATCGAGAGAGTAAAGCCGCTCTAGGGACTAACCGGCTGGCCCGGGTCGATCGCGAGAATGCCCGCGCTCGCAGCGGAGCTGATCGCGGCCGACGTCGCGTTGCCAAGTATCGACGGCAGGAGCCCTTGCGGCGCGACCGGAACGATGGGAGGAAGTTGAATGACGGCCCCGGCGACCGCCGTAAATGAGCCGCTGGTGGCAATGACCGCGCCGGCGTCGCCAACGAGTTCGGCCACATAAACGCCGGCAGCGACCCCCCGCACCACGAACTGGGCGACGTTGTTGACCTCGGTCTCGGCGACCACTCTGCCGTCATAGAGATCGCGAACGCGCACGTCGCCCGAGTCGGGCACAATGGCACCGAGTTGGTTCTGGATGATGCCGTAAATTGTTGCGCCTTTCGTACTGGCGCGAATGCCGCGAGTCTCGACCGGCTCCACAATCGGATTCAGCCGAAACCGCTCGACCGTGATCGGCTGGGCGTCGAGTGCCCGACCGCCAGGCAAAACCAGCAGGGCGACGACGACGGGACCCCAGACGGCTTGCCGAAGGATGGACTGCATAGACACCGACACAGCAATTCTAGCGCCGCATCTGACCCAACAGGCGCTTTCGTCGTAATTCGTCATAAGCCGAACAAATAAGCACGTTTGGCCACGTCCGTGGTCGCGTATTGCAGGTCGTATCGTAATAGCACTGCGATACGGCGCATATGCGACGACATTTGGTAGCCCGAGTGGTGCTAACGGAAAGAGGCGCCTAGAAGATGTCTTCTCCGCGCCCCTTTCCGCTTTCGTGCCCTCGCGTGCTTGCCGCGAGGCGTTAAACCGCGTCGTCAGTACGATCGAGCGTCGGCATGACCGCCGCCGATCAGCCGCAGCCACCAGATCACACTGCCGCTCGTGACGCGCACGTCAGAAGTCGCGCCGCGTTGTCAGACGGCGACCCCCCAGAGCGCGAGACAGCACAGCGGCCACAGCGAAAACAGTATGGTCGAAGAAGGTGCCCTTGTTCGCGACCTCCTCGTCGACGCTTAGGCGGTCGCGGTCGAAGCCGGGCCACCGCTGCAGAATCTCGTCGGTGGACTTCGAGAACAGCACGAGCGGATTGTGCTGCTTTACTTCGATTATTTTGCCAGCAGTACTTCCATGCGCACCCGATCAAGGCGGTGGGCGGCAGCATCCTCCCAGAGCTCTGTCGAACCAGAGCGCATGATGGTGATTGTCAAGAACACGCGTTCGCTGCGGCGAAAGGCCACGAGCCAGTCGATGTCTATCGCGTCCGCGATTGGCGGCGTGCGCAGGCTCGGCGCCGTCGGGGGCTCACGACGACCGTGTGCATTTGAGCGACGATGTCGCGGCGGTTGTTTTCTGACGTCCCGTTTTCGGCCGTGATCCAGCCGCGCTTGAGCAGTCGGTGCAGCGC
>JACCSI010000732.1 GCA_013813075.1 Acidobacteriota bacterium
GAAATGGCTGCTCTGGCCGCTCCTTGGCTCGGCGCTATTAATCACGGTTCAAGCGGGAAATGGAACGATCAGCCGGCAACAGGATTTCGCGTCCACCACCTCGATCAACGCTCCCGAAGGGCGCCTCGGTCCGACGGTTCACCCTACCGTGCCGGCCACGCTCGACGCCATGTGGTACGCGCCCAGCACCACCGCGCCCGCGCCGGTTGCCGTCACCAACCTCGCGCGTGGGGTGCAGCTGCTCGATCTCAACAGCAATCCGGCGGATGCGCTGCCACTCGTGAATGCCCCAGCACTCGCAGCCACCGACGTCGCCGACTACGCGCGCTACTACGCCGGCATCGCGCTCCTGCGGTTGAATCGACTGGCCGAAGCCGATGCCGCGTTTGCCGAAGTGGCGGCGCGTCGAACCGACACGCAGTTGCCGGAGGCCGCGCTTTTTCGGCAGGCCGAGATTCGCGAATCGCGCCAGGACTTTGCCGGGGCGGCGACCCTGTACGAACGGCTGCTCGACCGACGGCTGGGCTCTCCGCAGATCGCGCTCGTCAAGCTCGGTGCGGTGTTGTCGGCCGCGGGGCAGCGCGAGCGCGCCATCCAGGTGCATCGACGTGTGCTTCGTGAGTTCACGCTCTCGGCGGAGGCGGCGGAAGCGGAACGACTGCTCGACAGCCTGGGAGGATTCTCACTGGATTCCGCGCCGGCCGTGCAAGAGGAGTTGGCCCGCGCCGATGCCCTGTACAAAGTGCGGAAATACGACCGGGCGCACGACGCCTTCACGCGCGTGCGCGACCGGCTCGAAGGTGGAGACCGCGACCGCGTCACGATGCGCCTCGCGCAAATTCAGGCCGTCAATGGCCAGCACCGGGCGGCGCGCGACGTCTTCACGCGCTTCGTCGGTCACAGCGCCCTTTCGCCAGAGGCGTTATACGGCGTCGTGGCGGCGAATCGCGCGCTCGGCGATCACGGTCAGGCTGATGCACTGACCGAGCATCTGGCTGTGCGGCATCCCAGTCACCCGCTGGCGGAGGAGGCGCTGAACGAAGTCGCGCGTCGCCACGTGCTCGACGACGAGGATGGCAAAGCCGCTGCGGTGTACACCCGCATGATCGACCGCTTCCCGGCGGGCGCGTTCGCCGAACGTGCCACCTGGAAGGCGGGATGGTGGGCCTATCGCCAGAAAAACTTCCGCGAGACCATACGCGTGTTCGAGCGCGCCACGGCATCCTTTCCGCGCTCGGACTATCGCCCGTCGTGGCTGTATTGGACCGCGCGTGCCTACGAGCAGCTCGGGCAAAAGCCGGTAGCGGTTGAGCGGTACCGTCTCACGGCGACCGACTACCTCAACACCTACTACGGGCGTCTGGCGTGGCAACGGCTCGGAGGTCACAGCGAAGCGTCGGTGACGCCGGGCGTGCGCCGCGAGAGCATGGCTCCGCCAACCGCGCCGCCCAACGTGCCGACAATCAGGCGACTGATTGAACGCGGTCTGTATCGACCGGCCCTCAATGAGCTGCAATACGCGCAGAAGGTGTGGGGTGACTCGCCCGCGCTGCAGGCGACGATCGCACTGGTCCACAACAGGATGGGGAATCTGCGTCTTGGCATCAATGCCATGCGCCGCGCCTACCCGCAGTTCATGGCTGCCGGCGGCGAAGAGCTGCCGCGCGAGATTCTGGAAGTGATATTTCCGCTCGACTACTGGCCGCTGCTCAAGGGCAACGCCGAGGCGCACGGGCTCGACCCGTTCGTCCTCGTGGCACTCGCCGCGCAGGAATCGACCTTCGATGCGCAGATCCGCTCACCCGCAAACGCGATTGGGCTGATGCAGTTCGTGCCGGCGACCGGCCGTCGCTATGCGAAGGCCATCGGGATGCGGAATTTCTCGGAGCGGTCTCTGGAGAACCCGGAGATCAGCGCGCGGCTGGGCGCCACGTACATTTCTGATTTGCACAAGCGTTTTGGCGGCTACCATTTTGCGCTGGCCGGCTACAACGCCGGCGAGCATCGCGTCGTGCGGTGGAACAACGAAGCACCCGGTCTGCCACAGGATGAATGGATTGACAACATCCCGTACTTCGAAACGCAGAACTACGTCAAACGCATTCTCGGCACTGCCGAGGACTACCGACGGCTGTATGGCGCCGGCCAGATGCCCAGCTCCGTGACGCGGCCGGTAAAGAAGACCGTCGCACCCGCGAAGGAGGCGCCGACGAAAAGGGCGCCGGTCAAGAAAACACGCGCCAAAAAGTCGCCCGCCAAAAAACGATAGCGATCCACCTTCACTGACGAGTTCCTGCGCATGGGCCCTTCGGCGGGAAACGGTGTCCCGCGAGCACGGTGCTCGAATGCCGAGTAAGACCCCGCGAAGCGGGCGGGCGTCATCTTCGCTAGTTGGGCCAGTCGACGATTTCGTAAAGCCACACAGTGCCTTCTTGCGACAAGGGCCGCAAGTACGCCGAGTACGTTGTCAGGCGCTCGAACAGCCGCTGGCGCAGCCGCGGGTCGTACATGTCGAGATGAAATACCACGTAGCGGCCGCCGGCCTTGCCGACGATGCCAAACGATTCGCGCGAGGGAAACGACGACAGCGCCAGGACGGTTTTACGGAAGTCCGCAGGAATGTGATCACTGTAGCCATTCATCAGCGGCTGCCAGTGCGCCGTCGAATTCAGCATGTAATGCGCGTGGCGCGGGAAGTCCGATCGTTCGTACCAGTAGGGCAGCTCTAGCACTGCGCCGCGCGGCAGCGTCGCGAGGATCTTGTAGGCTGCGGCGATCGGTTCCGCGTCGCGGAACTGCACCAGCGGCATGGTGGCCAGCTCTGTAGCAGCGAGCAGCACCAGCACCCACACCAAGACGCTCGAGCGCCTGACGTGTGTCGCAAGCTGCGTGATGGCCGCGGCCGCAAACACAACCAGCGACAGCGTCACCATGATGCCCATGCGCCCGGGCGCGCGGAGGAACGAGAACACCGGAATGGCCTCAAAGAACGCGCGATACAACCCCGCGTCCGGGCCGAACGATGACCAGAGCGCGAAGAGGGCAATCAGGAGGTACAGCATCGCGATGTCTCGCTGCCGCCGCATCATCACCCAGCCCCCTGCGAGTCCCAGTGTCGTCGCCATGATGCCGGGGAACAGGACTTCACTGAAATCGCCCACCGCCGGCAGCCACCAGCGATGCGCCCACGCCGATGAGGCGCCCCACGCGCCCAGGTTGGCCGAGTATTGGCGCGCGTCATCCAGCGTGCGGGCAAAACCGCCTTCCTCCTGAACGGAGAGATACGGCAGGAAGAACGGCAGCGTCAGTCCGATGCTGGTGAACGCGGCCAGGCCGATGCCGATCCAGTAGTCACGCGATCGCCACAACTGCCGCGACACGCCAAAGACCAGCGTCCCCAGCCCAATCATCAATGCCGCAAAGATGCCGTAGTAGGCACACGCCAGCGCGGTCGCCCACAGCAGCACGCCGAGTGTCGCCGCGCGCGCCACGCTCGGTTGGTCAACCAGCCGATGGAACGCGAGCATGCAAAAGGGCAGCGTGCCAATGAACAGCAGCTGGATGTGCGCGGTGCGCGCGAAGATAAACGGGCAGAAGCCAAAGAGCACACCCGCGACTGCTGCGGCACCGCGATGGCGGGTGAGATATCGCGTCAGATAATACGCGCCAGTCACCGCCATGACGAACGCCGCCAGGAAGACCACATTGTGTGTCGTGTAGGGGTTATGGGTGGCTGCCCATACCGGCGAGCCGAGTGCGCCGGCCGCAAGGTTGGCTTCCGAAAAGGCGAGCGTGTATCGGTGCGGATAGAAAATGTTGGCGTGGAAGACGTTGAACGGGTCGGTGGTCAACGCGTGGGCCACCCACGACACGACCCAGATGCTCCAGCGGCCGTCGTCCGTGTTGGTCCGGCCGATGCGATCGATCCGAAAGGCGACGGGATAGGTGAGGGCGATGGTTAGTGCTGTCGCGGCGAGGACGACGAGCGCAGCCTCGATCGCTCCGCGCGAACGCATGCGCCGCGTATGGTAGCATGAGCTCCTCGCCTCGCAGACCTCGCATGGATCGCCTGCTCGAGCTGACCCACCTCGCTGAGCAAACGCACTTCTGGTTCCGCGGCTTTCGCGGGTTCATGCAACCCGAAATCGCACGCGCGGTTGCGGGTCGGCAGTCGCCGGTACTGCTCGATTGCGGCTGTGGCACGGGCGCAAACGTCGCATGGCTTCAGCACTACGGGGAGGCGTATGGCTTCGATCTGACATGGAACGGCCTGGCGCTTGGCCACCAGATGGGCCGTACGCGGCTGGCGCGCGCGAGCATTGCGGCGATTCCATTTCCGGACGAGAGCATCGACGTGGCGACGTCGTTCGATGTGTTCCAGTGCCTGCCGGATGGGGTAGACGACGCCGCGATCCGCGAGATGTGGCGCGTGCTGAAGCCCGGGGGGCATCTGCTGTTGAACGTCGCCGCGCTCGACGTCCTGCGCGGCCGGCACGCCACCCTTTCCGAGGAGGTGCGGCGTTACACCCCGGCGCGCCTCCGGCGTATGGTCGAGGCCGGCCGGTTCGACATTGACCGACTCACCTTCGTGAACGCGAGTCTGTTTCCGGTCATGCTGCCGGTGCGCATTGCGCAGCGATGGAGCAGTGGCGGCGGCGACGTCCCGGCAGGCGAGTTCGACATCACCGTACCGCCCGCGCCGCTCAACACGGCGCTGACGGCGCTGCTGCGTCTCGAGGCGGCGGCACTGGGCATCATGAACATGCCGATCGGCAGTTCCATCATGTGCCACGCCCGTAAGGCGATCTGATCTGCGACCTCACGAACAACGCCAGGTGAACGGCGCTGCACCGCGGTATGGCGTGAAGGTGCCCCTATTGCCCGACGCTAGTATCGAATGACGCCGCCAACATACCAGCCAGAGAAGTTCAGGGTGCCGGCGTCCAAATCCTTGAAATACTCCACGTCAACGGAGCGCAAACCGACTTGGCCGCCGATGAAGCGGTTGAGGTTGAAGGTGCCGTAGAAATCGTAATCGAGGTAGCGGCCGCCGCCACCGAATTGCTCGCCCAGATTTTCGGGCACCTTGAAAAACGAAACTTCACCGGTGATGGACACATTCTTCACCAGATACCCGCGTCCGACGACACCGATGGTCGGAATCGGCGCGACCTGCGCGGTAAATTCCGAGCCAATTGGGCTGTCGAGCACGACCTCGATGTCTGTGTACTTGACGTCGAGCAGCACGCCCAGGTAACCCCAATCGCGGTAGATGAAGTCGTACTCGTAGCCGAACCGGTAGGTCGTCAAATCGGCGGTGGTGTTGACCGGCAATCCAAT
>JACCSI010000742.1 GCA_013813075.1 Acidobacteriota bacterium
GGGCATCACCGCGGAGAAGCACGACTCGTTCTACTCGCCGTCCGCCGATGGCCGCTCGATGGCTGAGTTCAGCGGCAAGGAATTGATCAGAGGCGAACCTGATGCCTCGAGTTTCCCCTCGGGCGGCATGCGCAGCACGTTCGAGGCGCGCGGCTACACCGCATGGGACCCCACGAGCGCCCCCTGGCTGCTGCAGAACGGCAACAGCGTCACCCTGGTGATTCCCACGGCGTTCGTCAGCTGGACCGGCGAGGCCCTCGACAAGAAGACGCCATTGCTGCGCTCCATGGAAGCGCTGTCCACGCAGGCGATGCGCGTGCTGAAGCTGTTCGGCTCGAACGCGACGCGCGTCACCGCCACGTGCGGCCCGGAGCAGGAATATTTTCTCATCGACCGCAATTTCTACTTCGCGCGGCCGGATTTGATCAACGCCGGGCGGACGCTGTTCGGCGCGCGGCCGCCCAAAGGCCAGGAGCTCGAGGACCAGTACTTTGGCTCAATTCCCGAGCGTGTACTCGCGTGCATGGCCGACGCCGAGGCGGAACTCTACAAGGTGGGCGTGCCCGTCAAGACCCGCCACAACGAAGTGGCGCCGAGCCAGTATGAAATAGCCCCGATTTTCGAGAGCGCCAATGTCGCCACCGATCATCAGATGATGACGATGGAGATTCTCAAGAAGACGGCGCCGAAATATGGCCTGGAGTGTCTCCTCCACGAAAAGCCCTTTGCCGGCGTCAACGGCTCGGGCAAGCACCTGAACTGGAGCATCAGCGACGACCGCGGCAACAACCTGCTCAACCCGGGCGACACGCCGCACGACAACATGCAGTTCCTGTTCTTCTGCGTCGCCGTGATTCGCGCCGTGGACACCTTCCAGGGCTTGCTGCGCATGAGCATCGCGCATGCCGGCAACGACCATCGCCTCGGCGCCAACGAAGCCCCACCCGCGATTCTGTCGGTGTTCCTCGGTGACATGCTCACTGAGGTGTTCGACCAGATTGAAAGCGGCGGCGCGCGTTCCTCGCGCAGTGGCGGGCTGCTCGACATGGGTGTGTCGGTCCTGCCGAAACTCCCGCGCGATACCGGCGACCGCAACCGTACCTCGCCATTTGCGTTCACCGGCAACAAGTTCGAATTCCGCGCCGTCGGTTCGACGCAAAACGTGGCATTTCCCGCGACCTGCCTGAACGTGGCGGTCGCGGAGTCGCTCGATTACATGGCGGCTCAACTCGAGGCGGCGATCGGAAAGGGTCAGCGGCTCGGAGATGCGGTGACGGCGCTCGTCAAGAAAACGATCAAGCAGCACAAGCGCATCATCTTCAACGGCAACGGCTATTCGCAGGACTGGCAGAAAGAAGCCGGCAAGCGCGGACTGCTGAATCTGAAGAACACCGTCGATGCCTTGCCCGAACTGGTCAAACCGGACGTGGTCAAGACGTTTGAGAAGTTCAAGATTCTCAACGAACGCGAGCTGCACGCGCGCTTTGAGGTGAACCTCGAGACGTATTGCAAGACGGTCAACGTCGAAGCGCAGCTGATGGTGCTGATGGCCAATCGTTACATCACGCCGGCCGCCCTCGAGTATCAGCGGCGGGTCGCCGACAGCGTCGCGGCCGTGAAGACGGCGGGTGCCCCGAGCCGGGAGGGCAAGAAACTGTTGAATCGCCTCGTCAAGCTCGGCGACCGGTTCCGCGTGTTGACCGACGAGCTGGAGGCGGCGGTGGACCATTCCAGCACCTCGCCGGAAAAGCATGCGACATATACCCGCGATACCGTTGTGCCGGCGATGACCGCCCTGCGCGACGTGGGGGATCACATCGAGCTGCTCATCCCGCACGAGTTGTGGCCATTGCCCACCTATCGTGAGATGCTGTTTATCAAGTAGTGATGCGTTACCTGTTTTCTGCCCTTCTCGCCGCTGCTCTTGCTGCCTCTGGCTGTGAGAGCAGCGACAGCCCCACCGGCCCCACCGACCCCTCGGTCGGCCTCGGCCTCCCCTTCAGTGCGACCGACGTCACCGTTGGCACCGGCGCCGAAGCCACCAACGGGAGGACCGTGTCGATGCAATACAGCGGCTGGCTGTATCACCCGAGCGCGCCCGAGAACAAGGGGCCGTCGTTCGATAGCGGCGTCTTCAACTTCGTCCTCGGAACGACCGTGATTGCCGGCTGG
>JACCSI010000750.1 GCA_013813075.1 Acidobacteriota bacterium
GATTGGACGTCTGCAGCCGATCGTTGACGGTCACGCCATGCTTGTCCGCTCGGATGCCGGCAGCCTGCAGATCCAGATTGTCGATATTCGGTGTCCGTCCGGCGGCGACCAGAACGGCGTCGGCAGCAACGCTGGCGTGTGAGCCGGCGCCCTCGGCTGCCAGCGAAGCGCGCGCGTAATGCGCCACGATTTCGCTTCCGTGCATCTCGACGCGCTCGAGGCGCACGCCGAGCTCGAGCCGGACGCCATCGGCTTCGAGGTGCTGTGCGACGATCGCGGCCGCGGCGGCGCTCTCTCGCGGCAACACCTGCGGAGCCAAGTCGATCACGGTGACCTGGGAACCAAGCCGGCCAAACGCCTGGGCAAGTTCGCAGCCGATTGGACCGGCGCCGATGACGAGCAGCCGGCGCGGTTGCTCCGTCACCTCGAAGATCGTCTCGTTGGTGAAGTACGGGATCGACTCCAGGCCTGGCACGGGGGGCGTTGACGGACGCCCCCCGGTGGCGATGACGGCGCGGACAAAACGGAGCCGCTGCTCGTCCACAAGAACGCTGCGAGCGTCGGCAAATCTTGCAGTCCCGAAGAAAACGTCCACGCCGGCACGCTGCACTCTCGCGGCCGCATCGTGCGCAGCAATCGACGCCCGGCGCTCGCGCATGCGGCGCATGACGGCTGCGAAATCGACCTTGACCTCGACCGCGCTCACGCCCATCGCCGCACCGCGGCGCAGCTCGCCCACGACGCGCGCCGATCGGAGAAGCGCCTTTGACGGCACGCAGCCCGTATTCAGGCAATCGCCCCCGAGAAGATGCCGTTCGACGAGCGCCACCCGAGCGCCAAGACCTGCCGCCCCCATGGCGCTTACCAGACCGGCCGTGCCACCGCCGAGCACCACCATGTCGTACATTGCCGCGGGAGACGGATTCTTCCAGGCCGGCGGATGGACATGATCAACGAGCGCCCGGTTGGCCGCATCGTCAGGTTGCACTTGCTGCGGAAGCGTGGCTGTCATCTCTTTACGCTCTTTACGCGCCGAGCCTGCCGCCGGTGTCCGTGGCTCTTGCAGGACCTGAGGCTCACGCATCATGCCCCTTGTAAACATGGGTCGGTGTGTCCTCGACGAGAAGGACCAGCGCCGCCGCGAAGATGATGAGGGAGGGATAGAACAAGGCGTTGCTCCCGGTCAGCCACCAGCCCCACGGGTCGAGGATGGAGCGCCAGACGCCGATGACGGTCATCCCGGTGATCGCCACTACGACGGGATAGGTGTAGCGCTTCCACAATCCGGCCATGACCAGCGCACCGAGGGTTACCTGCGCAACCCCGAAGGCCGTCATCAACCAGGGGAGGCTGAACAGCCCGAAATAAAATCGGCTCGACACCGCGAGCCCATGAGCTGGATTGACGAGCTTGTCGACGCCCCAGATGACCAGCAGATAACCGAGCGATAGTCTCAAGAATACGCGTGGAAATCTCGACATGTGCGGTGCAGCTCCACTATTTCTGTGGCGCCCGACTCAGCAGTTCGACTCGAGGCGCGACGTCTATATACCGTTCGAGTGGACGGTTATTCCGCCGCGCCTCTGGCGATGGGGCCGGAATAACGGGGACGGCTCAGGGTATGTATAGAACAGCCTGTTCATTCGACGGAGGGTTTATGCATCGACGAGCGTTTCTTCATGTGGTCCTCGGCGCCGTTCCTGTGGCATTGGCCGGTTGCTCCGCGCTGGCCGACGAGCCGGCGTCTCAAGGCACGTCTGCGTCGAAGGCGTTCGAAGTCACGAAGACAGAGGCCGAATGGCGTTCAATGCTCACGCCCGCCCAGTTCAACATTCTGCGCAAGCACGATACGGAACGTGCCGGAACCAGTCCCCTGAACGAGGAGCACCGACAGGGCACGTACCACTGCGCCGGCTGCGACCTGCCTGTGTACTCGTCAACGACAAAGTTCGAGAGCGGCACCGGGTGGCCCAGCTTTACCGCGCCCCTGCAGAACGCGATCGGCACCTCCGAGGACCGGAGTCTGTTCGCGGCTCGAACCGAAGTGCACTGCCGGCGCTGCGGCGGTCATCTCGGCCATGTGTTCGACGATGGCCCGGCGCCCACGGGCAAGCGGTACTGCATGAACGGCGCAGCGATGGTCTTCAAGACGACCACCTCGCAGGGAGAGCAACGATGAACCGCATTTCTCGATCGGCGCGCAGCGCGGCTCTGCTGGCCTTGTGCCTCGCATTCGGCACCGCCCACACCTTCGGTCAGCCGAAGGGCGCGAGCGCCGCGTCGGCCACGGCAACGTTCGCGGGCGGGTGCTTCTGGTGCATGGAGCCGCCATTCGACGCGCTCGATGGCGTCATTTCGACGACCTCGGGCTATATCGGGGGCGAGACGAAGTCGCCCACCTACGAACAGGTATCGGGTGGCCAGACAGGGCACACCGAGGCGCTCCAGATCGTCTACGACCCTGCCAAGGTCACCTACGCCCGGCTGCTCGAGGTGTTCTGGCGCAACGTCGATGCCGTCGACGGCGGGGGCCAGTTCTGCGATCGCGGCCCACAGTATCGTCCGGCAATCTTCCATCATTCCGAAGAACAGAAGCAGATGGCCGACACCTCCAAGCAGCGCATCGCCGCACAACTTGGTCGACCGATTCCCGTGCAGATCGTGGCGGCCGACACCTTCTACAAGGCCGAGGAATACCATCAGGACTACTACAAGAAAAATCCTGCGCGGTACAAGTTCTACAAGTGGAACTGCGGACGGGATCAGCGCCTCGAAAAATTGTGGGGTAAGGCACCGACCCAGTAAACCCTCTTCAGCCCGATGGGCTTATTGGTCCTTGCGGAGTTTTTCTCCCTCTGATTGCTTCGGATTGAGGGTCGCGTCTCGGTTCAGCTGCAAGTTCTCCTGTGCAGCCGGCGATGAACCTGCGGGTGCGTACCCTGTTCCCATCCGGACCGTCCGCCACTTCAATCTCAGATCAGCGAGTCGATGGCTCGGAGGCGTAAACCCGAAGGCGCGAAATTCGCCGGGCTCGACCTTGCCCTTGCGCGCGACGAAGGCCGCGAATCGGTCTGTCCACGCGTCGAAATCAGCGTAGACGTTTTCCGATGCCATGTCCTCGGCCTGGTTGTCGCTGTACTTCTT
>JACCSI010000002.1 GCA_013813075.1 Acidobacteriota bacterium
AAATGGGGGCGTGCCCTTTAGGGCCGTCTGCCAAGCGGTGCGAAAACGCGAGCCCTCGTCGTCAACCGCACTAGATACCGGGATTAGAGGCGTCGAGCGCGGTGAGAAGCTCTCTAACGCGCGGCGCCTCCGGGTCGTCCGGTGCCTGTTGAAGGAACTGTTCGAAAGTGGCTTTGGCGCGAGCCGGATTCTGCGTCGCAACGTATGCCGTGCCCAACGTTATGAGAAAGCTCGGCTCCCCCGGTGCGAGCTGTACCGCCTGCTCCAGTGCCCCGACCGCTTCGGGGTACTGCTTAAGCTTTATCTGCGTGAGCCCGAGGTTGTAGTGGGTCGCGTAATCCTCGGGGAACAATTTGGCGGCGGCCTGATATTCGTCAGCGGCGTCGCGAAGCCGGTTGGTCTCAGCATAGGCGCGCGCACGGTTAAACCGAAATGCCCACTTGCCGGGATCGACGCGCACAGCTTCGTCGAAATGCGGTAACGCGACCGACGGCAGGTTCTGCCGCATCAACACCTGCGCCAGGTTGTTGCGCGCCTCCGCGTCTTCAGGATTCGCCGAGACTGCAGCCTCGTAGTCGGCACGCGCCTGGTCGAAATTTCCTTGCGCATAGGCAGCGCCGCCGGTGATGCGAGCGTTGACGGCGTCATGCAGCAAGCGACCTTCCGGAGCGACCGGCGGCGTGGACTCCGCCGCGGCTGGCAGTCGCACTGGACCCACAGTGCTGGCGCCGGCTCGCTGGGACGCCACCGGGGACGGGTCGCCACCGACAAAAAACGCTATGGCGCCAAAGAAAAGGACGGTCCCGCCGACTTTTGCCCACCGCGTCTTTGAAGCCGTCGCGTGCGACTCCTGGGGTTCAGCCACAACTGGTGCATCCGGCAGAATCTCGCTGCACCTAGGGCAACGGAACCAGTCATCACGCCGTCGCAGGCCACACTTCGCACAGTGGACCTCGGCCACGTTCATCGCACCGTGCGCCAAGAGAGGATGCGGATGCCCGCCTGCCCGACGCCGTTGTTGAAGTCCTTGGGGTCGCCGAACATCTCAATCTTCCCGTTGACCGAGAAGACCAGGTGCTGATCGACGATGAACGGCGCCGTTGCACGCGTGTTGCTGGCGGTGAAAACCTTGGTGCTGTCAACCGCCGCGCCGCCTGTCGAACCCCCCTTCTTCGCTTTTGTACTGGTGCTGGTGGATGCTGTCAGCACACCGTCTCCGTTCGTGTCATACGCGGGACCGCCTATAAATGTCGTGGCGTAAAGGGTCGCTGAGTATGGGCTGCATGGCGTAGTCGGATTGTATGAGGTGGTGGTGAAAAACACGATGTCGCCGGCGACAGCAGGGAACGACGTGATTTTTTCGTCGGGCCCGATGCCGTCGGTCGTTTCCATCAACAGCTCCGCTTTTTTGATGGCGGCACTGCCGGTGTCCAACAGCACCAGCATGCTATACGCGTGGTTGACGCCCGTCGACGGCAGCGTGTCGCTGCCGGTGCCCACGAAAATGTACTGCTCAGTGCCGCCGACCGTGACTGTCGCCATCGACGAGAACAGCGGGTGCCGCTTACCCGCGTTGTAGAGCGCGACCGGCGCCGAAAGGGTTACCTCCGACGTAGAACTGTTGAGGTCAACATTCAGGCGCCAGACCTTGCCGTCCAAATCGCCGATGTATGTTTTCGAGACAAAGCGCGAGCTGGTCGGACCGGTCGCGACTGGATCCATTTGCAGGGCATTTTTGATCTCGTCGCACCCGGCAGCCATGTTTTTACAGTTGTCAACGGTCTCGGCGACGCCGTCGCTGCCGACGCTACGGCTGGCGTGGACTGAGCCGCTCTCGATGTCGATGACGTAAAACGTGGTCCCCGCAACAACGCCACCGCGATTGGCGCGCTGCTGCGTCGTGAACGGGAGAAATCCGGACCCGGTTAACATCACAAAAGGTCCATCTGAGTCGTGCACCTGCCCTACGGCCGGATCGGACCACGTCTCGCCCACCGACTTCTCGACCGCCGTCGCCGCACTCGACACGTCACCATAGGTGAACAGCGTGTGGTCGAAGCTGGTGTTGCGGGGAAAGGACCACACCCAGGGGATGCGGTCAGGGTTCGAGAAGTACGACAGCATCGCCGCCCGCGAGTCGTTAGTTGGGAGAAGCGTATCCGCCATGTTGTCAAGCGTGACGTCGAGGGCGTTATAAAACGTGCCC
>JACCSI010000013.1 GCA_013813075.1 Acidobacteriota bacterium
GGCTTCTGTCAGCGACGCATCAAGCGCGATCGCCCGTTCGACGGCGCTGAGGGCCGCCGGCAGATCATCCGCGCGCGAGTCGCGGATCGCACGCTCGTAGTATGCAGCCGCCAGATCAGCGGCCCCGAAAGCGTCTCTCGGGGCCGCCGCCGAGGCAATCTGCAGCGTCGAAACCGCATCATCCAGGTCGCCGAGCAGGAGGGCCGCCACGCCGACGGCGCGCCGTGAGAGGCCACTGTCGTTCGCTTCGTATGATTCGCGTACGCGTCCGGCGGCGGCGATCAACTTCCAGCCGCGGGTGCGCTGTGCCTGTGAGTCGGTGGAAGGAGGGGAAGGGGCGTAGGTAAAGCCGCCGGTCACGCGCGCATCGAGCGCGCGCTGCCCGTGCGCGGCGTCGACCATCGCCGCGACAGCCTCTTGAGGAGACCACGGCGGCATGAGATAAACGAGAGGGATGGCGAACACCGCAACAGTGGCTGCGGCGACAGCCAGCGCCGGTGCGCGGGTCTTAGCGCGCGACCAGCGATGGACGCGCGCCGCGGCTGGCGGCGCGGGCGCCAGCGGCAGACCCTGGTGCCAAAGCTCGTCCAGCACCTCGACGTCGCGCAACTCGGCCACCGTCAGCGAAACCGCGCGGCACTGCGGACAGTCGCCGAGATGCGCAACAACCGCCGTGCGTTCGAAGTCGGCGAGCGTCCCCTCGATGAACGCGGCCAACAACGCCGAATCAGGACAGGGTCGGAGGGCGTCCATGGTTCACCGGGACGGGCGGGGCAGTACCACGGTCCACCACTTGCGGTGCGGGCTGCTCGATTCGGTTTCGGCGTGCTGCAGCAAGACGTCGATGTCTTCGGCCGGAATGCCTTGCATCTGCAGCGACGTGCGGATGACCTCACTGGCCTGATCGATCCGGCGTTGCAGCGGCCGCGCCTCGATCTTCATCACTTTCGCGATACGTGTCAGCGGTTGCTGATCGCCGAATCGCATGGCCAGGATCAGCCGCTCGTCCGGAGACAACAGCGCCATCGCATCGCGCAAGGCCGACTGGACGTCGAGCGTTTGCAGCGCGGCGTCCCGCGTCGCCTTCGGCGGGCGGGGCCGCTCCTCGCGCAGCGCCAACTGCGCCGCAATGTCCTCGAGGCGTGTGACCGACGCATCAACCCGGTGCGTGGTCCGCATCACGTCGATCGCCTCGGCGATGGCGAGCCCATCGCGCAGCACTAACTCTTCGAGCAGGACCGCCGTCGGTCCCAGGCGCTGCGCAAGAGCGGTCGGCCGCCACTGGCCCCACAATTCGCCCTGGTAGCTAAAAAACAGGCGGGTCACGACGGTGGTGAGATAGGTCTCCCAGGTCGAACGTCCGTCGAACGCCCTCAGAAGTTCGTAATCGTTTCGCTCGAACGCAAGGTCCACGACCACCTGGAATTCCGCGATCTCCGGCGGCGCAAGGTGGTGCCTACGGGCGAGGGCCTGAAGCACCCGTCCGACGTGAGGCCGCTGCTGCGAAATGAGCTGCTCAAAAGTCACGGTGATCAGCGGAGCTTGGCTATTCTAGCGCTATTCGTCCAGGCACGACGCGCCCGCCGGGGTCGTGGCGCTGATCGCCTGACCCACCCCGGGGCTGCGGTGTTTGAGTAACTCGAGAAATTCCATCCGGGTGCGGGTTTGGTCACGAAACGCGCCAAACATGGCCGACGTAATGGTGTAGGAATTCTGCTTCTCGACGCCGCGCATGGACATGCACAGATGGGTGCCTTCACACACCACCGCCACGCCAAGTGGATTGATCTGCGCGGTGATGGTTTCGGCAATCTGGTTGGTCATCCGCTCCTGTAACTGCAGACGACGCGCGAAAATGTCGACGAGCCGCGGGATCTTACTGAGGCCGATGACCCGGCCATTCGGGATGTAGGCCACATGGCACTTGCCGAAAAACGGCAGCAGGTGATGTTCGCACAGGCTGTAGAAGTCGATATCCCGCACAATTACCATCTCGCTATAATCAACGTTGAACAGCGCCCCGTTGAGCACCTCGTCAATGTCCGCTCGATAGCCACTCGTGAGAAAATTCAGCGCCGTCTCCACTCGTCTGGGCGTGCGCACCAGCCCTTCGCGCGCCGGGTTCTCGCCGAGCTCAATCAGCAGGCGCGTAATGAGATCCTGCATCGCCGTATTCTATATCGCGCTGTTGGGGTCAACGGCAGTCCTGCAGCCACGTGCGGCGCACGAAAGGCCCTCGACCTCGCGCCCCCGTGTCGCCGCCTCGGGAACGAGGGACGCCCTCAATCGGGCCGTCGGCTGGGGAGCCACGGCGCGGCAGGATGATCCGGACGCCCTCTATCGCGATCGGGCGACTCTTGTCAGCGCAACCCGGGCGGTCACTATCTGGGCGTCTCGCCTGGCCGCGAACCCGGCTGACTTCGAATCCGCCTGGAAGCTCGCGCGCGGACACTATTGGCTGGGGACCAATGGAC
>JACCSI010000022.1 GCA_013813075.1 Acidobacteriota bacterium
TCGAGGAAGGCGCGGACGTTGGCAAACGAATAGGTGCCGAGGCTGAACGTCGGGTTGACCATTGCTTGCAGGTAGCGTTCCGCCAGTCCGCCAAACTTCAGCAGGTGACGGCCACGGGTGGACGTCACGTCGCCCTGCAGACCGATCACGTGCTGCAGGAGCCGAAGGTTCGCGGAACTCTGCGTGCCAAACCGGTTCAATCCGCCGACGTCGATGTTGCCGACATACTCGCGTCCCGAGACGAACGGCTGGAGGCCGGCAGTGGTGTTGGCCTCGACATTCTGTCCGACCCGCGTGCGGCTGTAGCCGAGCCGATACGTCACCAGCGTGTTGCTCGTCATCACGTTGCGATATTCACTCGTGAAGAACTGGTTGCGCGACAGGAAGGTGCGCGGAAATTGCGGGTAGTCGGTCGGCAGATACTGGTCCGCATCGTCGAGGGTATAGCGCGCGAAGATCTGGCTGCCCGGTCCGAGGTTGTAGTCGACGCGCCCCTGGAGGAAATGCTGATTCACGGTCTGATCGAACTGGAAGGTGTGAATGGCGGTACCGTCACCCAGCACGGCGCCGTTGGCGCGCGGGTACTCGGCCAGATAGGGGGCCACGGCGGGATCCACGCCGACCGCGAGAAACGAGCCCGGGTTGGCCAAATCTGGCAGCCGCCCGTTGCGCGCGTTGTCGTCCGGGACCGTCGAGGTAATGGTGCGCCCGAGATTTTCGCGCAGCGCCTCGTAGCCGAGGAAATAAAACAACCTGTCGTGCCGGATCGGTCCGCCAAACGCACCACCAAACTGATTGCGGGTAAACGGCGGTTTTCCGGCGACGTCGAAGTAATTCTTGGCGTCGAGCGCGTCGTTGCGGTGAAACTCGTAGACGCTGCCGCGGACGTGATTGGCCCCACCTTTGGTCAAGACGTTGATCTGGCCACCGCTCATGCGTCCGAATTCCGCGCTGTAGGAGTTGGTTTCGACACGAAACTCCTGGACTGTTTCCATACCCAACGCGGTGCCCGCGGCGCTACCGGCCGGACCGTTCGTCATGTCGTTCAGCAGCGTCCCGTCGAGCAGATACACATTCGACCGTGGGTCCTGGCCATTGACGCTCATGCCCAAACCGTGGGCCACCACCGAGCCACCATCGCGATGCGGATAGGCGACGACACTCGGCTGCAGCAACGCCAGGTCGGTGTAGTTGCGGCCGTTCAACGGCAGCTGGGCGATCGCGCGCTCGTCCACGAGATAACTCAGCTCGCCCGATCGCGTGTTGACCGCCGGGGCGGCGCCCATAACTGTGACTTCTTCCGCCACACCGCCCACCGTCATCGTCAAGTCGATGACCACCGTCTCGGCGATTGTCAGGGTCACCCCGCTGCGGACCAGCGGGCGGAAGCCGGAAAGTTCGACGCGAATCTCGTAGCCACCAGGCGGCAGCGCGGGCACCCTGTAACGACCTTCGCCGTCGGCTATGGTGGTGCGCTGTAGCCCTGTCTCCGTTTGTCTCGCGGTGACCACGACCCCAGGGAGCGCGCCGCCCCCCGAATCGACGATCTTGCCCGCGAGGGTGCCGGTCGTCACCTGCACCGCCGCGAACGATGGAAGGGCGTGAAGAAGGGTAACTAACAGGAAAGCTCGGCGAAGAATCATAGGCTTCTCGTATACTACGCGCGCTCAACGCAGTCCGTTTCCTTGTGGACGTCTCAATAGACCGATATGGCCGCTCCTAAGCTCACGGCGCAACAATGGCTCATCTGTGCCATCGCGTCACTTGGGTTCGCGTTCGACATCTATGAAGTGCTGATGGCGCCGCTGGTAGTCGGTCCGGCCATTGCCGAATTGACAGGCGCCAGGCCGGGCACTCCGGACTTCAATTTCTGGGTCGGGATGTTCTTCTGGATACCGGCAATTGTCGGCGGCGCCTTTGGGTTGCTGGGCGGCTATCTCACCGATCGCTTCGGCCGCCGCAGCGTGCTGACGTGGAGCATCCTGCTTTACGCTTTCTCCGCCATGGCCGCCGGTTTCTCGACGAGCATCGAGATGCTGCTGGTCCTGCGCTCCACGACCTACATCGGTGTCTTCGTCGAATTTGTCGCCGCCGTCGCGTGGATCGCGGAGTTATTCGAAGACCCGAAGCAACGCGAGGCCGCCCTCGGGTACACGCAGGCGTTCTCGTCGATTGGCGGTTTGCTCGTGACCGCCGCATATTCGATTTCCGTCGCCTACAGCGCGAGCTTCCCCGAGATTCAGGGCACGCACTCGCCGTGGCGCTACACGTTGATCTCGGGCGTCATTCCGGCCCTGCCGCTCATCATCATTCGCCCGTTCCTGCCGGAATCGCCCGCGTGGCGCGCCAAGAAAGCTGCGGGCACGTTGAAGCGCCCAAGCATCGCCCAGCTTTTCACGCCGGAGCTGCGGCGCACCACCATCGTGACGACGATCATGTTTGCCTTTGCCTACGGCGCGGCGTTCGGGGCGATTCAGCAGATGCCACGCATCGTCGTTGGTCTTGAAGAAGTGCGCGCGCTGCCGGTTGGCGCGCAGCAACAGACGGCCAGCCTGGTTCAGGCGTTTCAGGAAGTGGGCGGGCTGGTCGGTCGCTTCATCCTCGCGTTTCTCGCCATTCGCATCGTTTCGCGCCGCAAGCTGCTGCATCTGTTCCAGGTGCCCGGCCTGGTCATTGTGCCGCTGGTATTCGCGTACGCCGGCACCAACAGTCTCGATCTCACCAAGGCCGGCATGTTTTTCGCTGGGCTCTTTACCGTGGCGCAATTCTCGTTCTGGGGCAATTACCTCCCGCGAGTATTCCCCACCCACCTGCGCGGAACGGGCGAAGGATTCGCCGCCAACATCGGCGGCCGTATGATCGGCACCGGCTTCGCGTTCGTTACGACACAATTGGCCAATATCACGCCAGGCACGACGCCCCCGGCACGGTTGGCGTATGCCGCAGCCATCGTCGGGTTCGGCGTTTACCTCGGAGGGTATATCGTGAGCTGGTGGCTGCCGGAACCCAAGGCCGGCGCCCTGCCCGAATAACGGCGGACTCGGTTTGCGCGCTTGCGGCCGCTCGATACTCGCGATAATGCGGTGACCACGCTGCGACCATGAAGGCACTGATCCTCGTCTTATCCCTGCTCTCCGCAAGCGCTGCCGCCACAGAATCGGACTGGCCGCAGTGGCGCGGCCCGGGCGGACAGGGTGTGTCCGACGAGGGTGTCGGGCCGCTCGAGTGGACGCCGGCGACCAACATCGTGTGGAAAACACCACTCGAAGGTCGCGGGCATTCCTCGCCAATCGTGTCGCGCGGTCGCATTTTCCTGACCACCTCCGTCAAGGGCGAACACGTGCCCGGCCGCAAGGCGCCGGGACATCTCGGATTCGATCGCAAACCCGGGTACGTGCATCCGGATAGCGTGGACGTCGATTACAAACATGCGCTGAAGGTGCTGGCCGTGGACGGCCGCAGCGGCAGAGTGCTGTGGACACGCACGCCGTATGACGATGTGATGGCGGATGATCGGCATCGGAAGAACACGTATGCCTCGTCCACGATGGCCACCGACGGCACGCTGGTCTACGCGTTCTTCGAATCCGCGGGAATCTATGCGTACGACTTCGACGGCAATCTGCAGTGGCAGCGCTCGCTCGGTAACATCATCAAGGCGGGGCTTGGGCCCGGCAGTTCCCCGATTATTCATGGTGAACTGGTCATTCTTCAGTGTGACCAGGAGATGGGCGACGGTTCGTTCATTGTCGCGCTGAACCGCACCACCGGCGCCGACGTGTGGCGCGTGAACCGTGATACGCGGCGCAGCTGGGCCACGCCGATCGTCGTCCAGAGCGGACAGCGCGCCGAGCTCATCGCCGCGGCCGCTGAAGCCACCATCGCCTACGACCCGGCGACCGGACGTGAGTTGTGGCGCGCGAACGGGGTCGATAGCCACCCCATTCCCAGCTTCGTGTCGGGACACGGATTGGTGTTTGCGACAGCCGGCAGCCAGGCCAAGCGTGCGCTGGCGATTCGATCGGGCGGATCGGGGGATCTCACGAACTCGTCGGCCATTGTCTGGCGCCACAACAAGGGCACCGCCTATGTCCCCTCGCCGATTCTGCACGGCCAGTACCTCTACCTCATGACCGATACGGGCATCCTCACCTGCCTGGATGCGCTCACCGGCGCCGTCATCTACGAAGGGGGCCGGGTGCCGGTGCCGGCGACATTCACGGCGTCCCTGGTGGCAGTCGGCCCGCATCTCCTGCTGACCAGTGAAGACGGCGACACGTTTGTCGTGCGCGCCGGACCGACGCACGAAATCATCCGCACCAATTCCGTCGGCGAGCCGGTGTATGCATCGCCGGCGATTTCGGACGGGCGCATCTACATCCGCGGCGAGCGGCATCTGTTTGCAATAGGAGGCCAGCCATGACGATTGCGTTGCTTTTCCTCGTCGGAGCGTTGTCAACGAGCCAGGCGCCGGCCGCGGCGCCGCCGGGGTCTGAGGCACACGAGGCAGCGCTCGCCGCCGCAGTCGCGAAGCGCCCCACCGCGTTTGTTCCGTATCGGGATCTGGCGCGTATCTATGCGAAGACCGGCCGGCGCGACGACGCGGAGCGCATCCTGCGCCAGGCGCTGGCGGTGCATCGGGACTCCGGCGCCGTCTTTGCGGCGCTGGTCTCGCTCCACAGTGAACCGCGTGACCCGCACAAGCAGCTTGCCGTGGCCGAGGAGTGGACGAAGGCCGAGCCCACCAAACTCGAGCCGTTGATCGTCGCGGCGCGTGCGCATTCGGAGCTGGCGAGCGCGGCGACGGATCCTGTCGACCGTGCCGACCACATGGAACGTGCGAAACGCGCCAGCGAGGAGGCCGGTGCGATTATGACGGCCACCAAGGGTGCCGCTCCGCAAGGGACGATCGTGCAGGGCGCGCAGATGCGCTCGTCCACGGCCCGAGCGGCATTCCCGAACGCCATTCGCGTCGGCGGCGCCGTGCGCCTGCCTCGCAAGATCAAGGACGTCAAGCCCGAGATGCCGCCGGCCGCTATCGAGGCGCGCGTCCAGGGCGTGGTGATCATGGAGATTGTCATCGATGAATCGGGCGCCGTTGCCGATGCCAAGATCTTGCGATCGATCCCGCTCCTGGATGCGGCGGCGCTGGAGGCAGTAAAGCAATGGCAGTTCGAGCCAACTGAGCTCGAGGGCCGGCGGGTGCCCGTCATCATCACGGTGACCGTGCAATTCACGACGGCTCCTGGTTCGCGGTGACTGACGCGCCGGGCGACGGCGCAGGCTCCCCGCGCCTGGGACGCTAGTGGCTCATCGCATACAGCACGATGTTGAGGCCGACAGCGTAGCCGTCCGGCGAGAAGCGATAGAAATATTCGGGGTCTTCGGCTTCGCGTTCCCAGGCGTCCGAGATGTCCGTGTTGTGCGTCATCAGCACCATCAGGTTGCCTTGACGATCGCTGATCCCGCGCATGACCGGCACCTCGCTGTCGACGTCCCGCTCGGAGGTGCCACCGCCACTACGGCGCCAATGCGAGATCGCCGGAATCTGCGGCAGCCTGCGAATCTGAAACATCGTGCGGAACACCGGATGATCGAGCGGCAGGTCGAGAATCGGATACTCGTCCGCCGGCAGCACGCGTGCGATTTCGTGCTCCCACGATTCAATCGCCTCGGGACCCCATGAATCGTCCACCCAGATGAAGCCGCCCTTCTGGAGGTACTCGCGCACGCGCGGAACTTCCTGGTCGGAGAAGCGCAGCGTGCCGACGTCCTCCATATGCAGATTCGGACAATTGAAGAGGAAGTCGTCGGTGAGCGGCACCACCAGGTGATTCGGATCGCCGGTCGGCTGCTTGCTCACCCAGACTTTGGTCAACTCGGCAAACCGAATCGAGAAGTTCACATCCGCGTCCGGATAGTCGGTGCTCCACCCCGAGCCGCTCGCCTCGCGGCGCCACTGCGAAAACATGCCGCGGCAGAAGCTGAAGCCGCCATCGTAGCTGGCGGTGGTCGGAAGCCGCGGCGGGACGCGATTGAAACCACGCCCGTAGCCGCGATACCACTGTTCCTGTGCCGTCGCCGTGGCCGCGATGAGCAGCAGGAGCACAAGCGTGCGCAGGAGTGGTGTCACGATCGCCTCAATGGGTCATCGCGTAGAGCGCGACGTTCAACCCGACGGCGTAGCCTTCGGGAGAGAAGCTCAGAAAGTACTGCGGGTTCTGTCCTTCCCGCTCCCAGGAATCTGAAATGTCGGTGTTGTGTGTCATCAGCACCATGACGCGGCCGGCCGGATCGCTGATCGCTGCCATGTGCGCGGTCGCACTCTCGCTTCCCATTTCCGACGTGGCGCCGCTCTCGGACCAGAACTGCCATGACGGCACTTGCGGGATCCGCGACACGGTAAACATGGTCTTGAAAATTGGGTGGTCGAACGTGAGCTCACGAATCGGGTACTGCGCCGGCGGCAGGACTTTGCCAATCTCCCGGGCGAAATCCTCCCATGCCCACGGGCCCCAGTAGTCGTCAACCCAGAGAAACCCGCCTTTGAGCAGATAGCTGCGCAGCGCCGTTACGTCTTCATCGCTGAAACCCGCGCTGCCAGGGTCCGACATGATGACGAACGGACACTGACACAACGCCTCGTCGGTCGGGCGAACGACGAAGTGATTGGGCTCGTTGTCGGGCGAACGGCTGACGCGTGTTTTCGTCAGCTCCGAAAGACGAATCGAGAAATTGATTTCGGCGTCGGGGTAATCGGTACCCCAGCCCAGGCCGCGCTGATGCGAACGAACCTGGCGGTACATCATCCGGCAGACGCGAAAGTCGCCGTCGAACTCCGTCAGCTGCGGAAAACGTGGCGGAATACCGCCTTCACCACGTCCGTAGCCGCGGCCAAAGCCACGCTGGGCGAATGAGGTCGTCGCGGCCACCAACACCGCGAAGACCAGCCCCAGAACAATACCCTTGGTGGCCATGAGGTTCGACGTCTGACGGCCTACTTCTGTTGCTTGCCTCGCGACAGTGAGCGGTAATACTCCTCGACCAGCTTCCGGAATTCCTGCGGGACTTCTTCAGCGCCCGTGACCATCGCACGGTTGGCGTCGTCGCCGACCTTGCGGCGCAAGGTGTATTCGAAGCGCTTCAGTCCTTCGCTGACGAAGGTCTGGAGCGCCGCCAACTCGTTGATGTCTTTGTAGACACGGCTGTCTTCGAGCTCGCGCAGCTTGCGAAGAATCTCGTCCAGTTCGCGCGCGTCGAGATTCTGCTGGCGCAGCATGTCTCGCAGCTCGCGACCGGCGCCGGTAAACCGCCTGGCCTCTTCGCGGAACTGACGCACGTCTGCGGCGTTGAACTCGCCATTCGGACGGCGACTGCCCCATCCCCCGGCCCCATCGCGAAACGCGCCGTCGGTGTCGCCGCTGCCCATTTGACCGTCCTGGGTGCGGCCGCCTTGCTGCCCCTG
>JACCSI010000040.1 GCA_013813075.1 Acidobacteriota bacterium
CAATCAGCGAGGCGGGCTCTACGGCCGGCCGGGACTGACATGCGGATACCGAGAGCGCCGCAACCGCCATCAATACTCGACGCACTCCACACCTCTCTGTAGATAGTCGATCCTTCGGATCGGCCGATCGGTAGGGCTCACAAATATGTCAATGGATCGAGGCCGAACGTGCCCGGATCCACCGGGCTGCTGACTGCCGTCGGCCCGGTCGATGTCTCGCCAGCTTCCCACAAGTTGACGTCGAACGGGCGCATCAACTTTTCGCCGGCGGGGTCGGCGATGACGCGCACCGTGGGGCGGTAGGGGTCGGGGGCGTAAATGCGCAGCACGACGCCGAGCTCACCGGTATCCAGCCGCACGAGATTACCGGGCGGGTAAATGCCCATCAGCTGCGAGAAACGGCGCACCAGATGCTGGTCGAACTGCACCCCGTCGTTTCGTTTCAGGACGGCAAGAATCCGGTCCGTCGGAAAGGATTGCTGATACGCCCGCTGCGACCGCATCGCGTCGTAGACGTCGGCGATGCTGCATAACATCGTGCCAAGGTTGAGCGTGGCCCGCGTGACGCCAATCGGATAGCCGCTGCCATCAATCCGCAAATGATGCTCGAATGCCACGACCGCCGCCAGCGGCGGCATTTCCGGCGTGCGCCGCAGAATCTCGGCGCCATCGACCACATGCATGCGCATCACGGCAAACTCGCTGTCGGTCAACTTCTCCGGTTTACTGAGAATTGCAATCGGTGTGCGAACCTTGCCGATATCGTGCATCAGTGCCGCGAGGCCAAATTCCCTCAGTAGCGACCCCTCGACGCCAACGGCGCGCGCCTGTGCCATCGTCAGAATCGACACGTTCACCATGTGTGTAAAGGTGTAGTTGTCGTATTCCTTCAAGGCGGTTAATGCGACCAGAGCCGTGCGGTTTTGCGCCACGGCCTGCGCCAGGTTGTCGACAAGCTGCCGCGCTTCCTGCGGATCGGGCTGACCCTCCACTTGTGCGGCGTCCCACAGGCTCCCGGCCATGCTCACCGCGTCGGTGTAAAGCCGGCGGATCGTGGCCACGTCAGCCGCGGACGTGCCGACCCGTTCATCAAGGCTGATGCGCCCGACTCGAATGTTGGGCAACTGCTGGAGGGTGGCAAGGGGGTCGGCCGGCGACGCGCCCGCGGCGGTGTCACCCGGTTTGCGTTCCGGGTGAGCCACCGTCAGGACCAGCGTGCTGAGGGCCTCCGATGTGACCCCCCGGTCGAACGCGATCCGTTCTATGCCAAGCGCTTGCAGCCGGCGGATCAACTCGCCGTAATTCTCCGCCGCCTTCGCAAGCGGCGTATCGCCGACGACGATTTCCTGTTGGATGAAGCCGATCGCCATGGTCGGGTGGTCGGCGAGCAACTGCACCACACTTTCGCCAAAAGCTTTCATGGCGCGCTCGACCAGTGGATGCCCAGGCGCATACAGCTGAGCGCTGCGCACGGCGGCGGCAAATCTCCGCACCGCGTCGTCGGCAACGCGCAGACGGCGCCCGGGGTCCATTAATTCGGCCTCCTGGCGACACGAGCTGCGGGCCCGTGCAGTGCCGCTTTCGCGGCTTTGCGAACACCACGTGGGCCCTCTTGGACCGCCTGTTCGAGCGCACGCTGCGAGTCGGGCGAACCACAGGCGCGAAGCGCGTTGGCTGCCGCCATGCGAAGCCGCGCCGTCCGGATCGGCGCCCACCATTCTCCGCGTCTAAGCACCCTCGTCAGCGCGTTCACCGAGTCGGCGTCGCCACCGAGTTTGCCGAGCGCCTCCAGCGCCGAGACGTACACGGCCTCCAGGCGGCCACGACGATCGCCATGCTCGAGAATGTACACAAACAGCGGCGCCGCACGGTCGTCGCGCGCAGCGCTCAGCGCCTGCATGATCGCCTCCCGCGTCCGGTCGCTGCTCGATTTGAGCGCTTGCTCCAGCACCGCATACGCATCGTCGGTGCCGATCTGGACAATGGCGCGGAGTGCGTCGCGCTGCACGCCGGGCTCGGCGTCCTCGAGCAGCGACGCCAGGTCGGGTAAGGCATCGGCGCCACCGAAGGTGCGGAGTAACTCGATGGCCGTACGGCGCACCGCGGGATTCGCGGACGAGCGCAGCTCGTCGGCGTAGGCGCGACCAGCCGCTCCGAAACTGAGGAGGACTTCGCGCAATCGTTTCACCGCGCCACCCTGTTCACTGGCCAGCGCTTCGGCGAGCGGCCCGATGACGGTCGGCCCAAGCGTACGGCAGAACGCCGAGATGGCTTGTACTTCCTCTTCGTCGGCCTGGCGAATAAAGAGGACGACGTGCTTCATCAAGGCGCCGGTGCGCAGACGGTCGATGCCTGACCGTGCCAGTGTCGCGAACGGCGCGCCTTCTTCCCCTGCGGCAACCACCGCCTCGAGCAGTTGCTGTGCGAACGCCACATTGCCGATCAGTATTAATTGATCGATGGCGCTCACCGCTGACTCGAGAACTTTCTGCCACGCCTCCGGTCGCGATTCGATGTCGAGCAGATCCAACAGGACCTGCTGTTCCAACCGGCAAACCTCGTGGTCGGTGACCGTTGCCAGCCACGCGCTGATCCGTTCCGGCGGATCGTCACTGACGCGTTCGACTTCGACGGCGTGCGCACGCGCCGTGGCCAGCTCTCGGCCATACTCGTCCGACACATAGTTCGAGTCCGAGTACGACGTCAGCAAATCCGCGGCGCTCTTCCACAGGTCAGGGAATTCTGGTTGCCGTCCAATTGGCAGGTTCGAGGCTTCGCTCCTCGCCATGTCCAGAAGCTGCGCGCGTTTGTCCTCTTCGGGTACGAGTGCCTGGAATGCCTGCGTCAGCCGTGCGGTTGCTCCGTGGTCGCGCGACACCGACTGGGCGACGAACTCGGCCACCGTGTGATCCGTCACTCGGGCGCGGACCTCCCCGGGTAGATCAATTCCGGGTTCCTGGAGGCTGCTCCCCATCGGGACGCCGGTCGTGATCAGCGTGACGACGAGGTCAGGCGTCAGTTGGGGCACGCCCCCCGCGATTTGCCCAAGAATGCGATGCAGCTGATCGGGTTGCGTACGCGCGACGAAATCGGCCAGCGCCTGCAACACCCGCAGCACGATTTCCTTTTTCCCGCGCTGACCACCCTCCGACGCCTTCGTGACGAACTGCTCGGTAAACTCCTTGAAGCGGGTGGTGTCACCAGCGATGTCGAACAGCGTGCCCATAGCGTTGTCGTCCAGGTCCGACAGCTCGCCTTCGAGGTAATTGGCGATGATCCGGTCCCAGCCGCTGTCGAGGCCACCACTGCGTTCGCGTAACACTTCGCCGTAATCGATTTGCCGCAGCTCGATGGGCCCGCCACCGGCGGCCATCCAGGCACGGCCGATACCGCCCTCGGCGCGAATTTCCTCCGGGCTGCGCGACAGCAGCGAGAGAAAGGTGTGCCACGTGGTCGGCGTGAGATCGCCGGTCAGCCGCAGTTCGCCAATCAGCTGCGCATGCAGCAGCGTCGCCAGCTCGAACAGCCCGCCTTCCGGTTTCACGGGGGCGCGTCCGTCGAACAGAACCGATTCGGGCAGGACGGTGAGCACCGCGGTGCCTCCTGCGCGCAGACGCTGCGCGCTGTCGGCGACACGTCCGAGCGATGCCTGGATTGCCGGATGCGTAGCGGGATACAACGCCACCACCCGCGCCGCGGCCTTGCAGGCGCGTGCAAACTCGGCAAGGCGCACGGTTTCGTCCGGCGACAGCCGATCAGCGTGGTCCGTCGCTGCCATGTTCCAGATGACTCAGCGGCTCGATCCCGGTGTCCTGTGGATCCACCGCTTCGATGATCGCGAGCGGGAACTCGCCGCGCTCGTCTCGCTCCCACGTGTTGGCCAGAACGTCTTGCTCGAAGTTGTGCCCGTTGGCGTCCTGGATCAATTGGATTTGCGGCCGGAACGGATCGTCCGGATGCTCGCGCATGACCACGGCCAACTCGCCGGTATTGAGGCGCACGAGGGAGCCGACCGGAAACAGGCCCATCATGTTCACGACACGCCGAAGCAGCGCGCGATTGAAGGCGGTACCATCCTGTTGCTGCATGATCGCCTCGATGCGAGCGGTCTCATACCTTCACGATAGACGCGAATGCCGCGCAGTGCGTCGAACATATCGACCACGGTGACGACCATCGTGCACAGGTTCAGCTGCGGAATCCCGACAGTCGTCGGCCAGCTCTCCAACGGCCCGCACATCCTTGGCGATCTCCAGGAGGCGCCGCTGCTCGATTTCGGTGAACGTGCGCCGTCCCCCGACGATGGAACGGACGATGGATCGCCACAGTGCATCGCGTCGCGCCGGGCCGGGATCCGATTCGCGTTCGAGCAGCTCCTGATAGTCGATCTGTTCGAGCACAATTGCGGCATGGCCCAGTTCAGCCCCAGATCGCCGCCGGTCCGCCTCGGGCGCGGCGCTCCATCCGTCCGATGGTCAAGGTCGCCAACAGCGCGCGAATGGCTGCATCGGACGCCGGGGCGACCAGCGACAACTGCAGGATATCGAGGTCGTGTAACAGGCGCGGGCATTCCGCCGCCACTGCGTCGGGCGCATCGAGCGGCGCGCCGTCGACGATCAGAGACTGTGGCGTCTCCGCCAGCATCAGCGGGCCGGCGATTGTGACCGCGGTGGTCCGTGACACCAGGCGATCGATGGCCAAGCCCAGGGCCGGATGCTCCGGCGGATACAGCTTCCAGGCGCGCACGCCGATCGTCAAGGAGCGGGCCGTGGCCAGGGCATTCGTCGTCGTCTGGGGCGGCTGAATGGCCGGCTCTGACATTCAGCGCATACGATATACTGCCTCGCTTCTCGAGGAGTCGCAGGCTTGGCCGACTCCAGGGAGTCGGACCCTCATTGCCCCCTAAGACGTGCGACACCTCGTCGGAGTCAGCCGCTGTAGGCAGCCTGGTTGGAAGTGGGTCGACGACCTGCACCGACGAGGCGGCGCAGACGCGCAATCGAGTGCTGTGTTGAGAGCCGTTGACATCATTCGATTGAAACGCGACGGCGAGGCGCTGCCGCGGCCCGCCATTGATGAGTTCGTGGCTGGGCTCGCGGATGGCTCATGGGCCGATTATCAGGTGTCGGCCATGCTGATGGCGATCGTGCTGCGCGGCATGAGCTCGCAAGAAACCGCCTGGCTCACCGACGCAATGGTGCGATCCGGCACGCGCGTCAACCTCTCGTCGATACCGGGGATTAAGGTCGGCAAGCACAGCACCGGCGGCGTCGGCGACAAGCTCTCAATCGTGCTCGCCCCCGTGGTCGCCGCATGCGGTGTCGTCGTGCCCAAGATGTCGGGTCGCGGGTTGGGCCATACCGGCGGCACACTCGACAAGCTCGAATCCATTCCCGGATTCCGCGTTGCGCTGTCGCTCGACGAATTCGTGGCGATGCTGCGAGACCTCGGCTGCTGCATGATCAGCACGACCAAAGACATCGCGCCGGCGGACAAGACGCTGTATGCACTGCGCGACGTCACCAGCACGATTGAAAGCATCCCGCTGATCTCTGCGTCGGTGATGAGTAAAAAGCTGGCCGAAGGGAGCAATGCGGTTGTGCTCGACGTCAAGTGCGGAAGCGGCGCCTTCATGAAAACCCGGGCAGACGCGCTCGCGCTTGCGCGTTCTCTGGTCTCGATTGGCAACGCGAACGGTGTCCGCACGGAAGCCTTCATCACCAACATGGACGCGCCGCTCGGCAGCGCTGTTGGCAACGCGCTCGAGATCGCCGAGTGCGTGGCGACGCTGCGTGGCGAAGGTCCGTCCGACGTCCACGAGCTGGTGGTCACGCTCGGAGCGCGGATGCTGCGACTGGCCGGGAAGGCAACCACGGACGCTGCGGCGGCAGCGCACATTCAGGGCGCCTTGCGAAACGGCGCGGCTCTCGCAAAGTTCGAGGCGATGGTGGAGCGCCAGGGAGGCGATTCGGCGGTGGTTCGCGACCCGCAGCGGTTGCCGCAGGCGTCGCATCGGCATATTGTTGCAGCTCCCTCGGCCGGATACGTGACCCGAATCGACGCGGAACTGATCGGGCGAGCCTCGGTCGCCCTGGGCG
>JACCSI010000047.1 GCA_013813075.1 Acidobacteriota bacterium
GGCGGCGAGCGGTCGAGGTGCTCTTCGCCCGCGCCGCCGCGACGGGTCTCATCCCGGAGCTCCCGGACCAGGTGTTCGTGACGCGTTAGCCCACAGCGCCAGGATGCCGTGGACCCGCTCGATGCCTGCCGTGAGCGAGGCCGGACCGGGCTGAAGGATATAAGTGGACTTCACTTCGTAAATGTCACCCCTGCGCACGGCCGGAATCGAGTCCCACCCTGGGCGCGCCGCGATCCTGTCCTTGCGCACGGGCTTGCCACACCATGACCCGATGATCACGTCAGGTGCGGCAGCGATCACCTGCTCGTGGCTGACGATCCGATCCTTGGCGAGCTTGGCGTCTCGTAACTGCGGAAACACCGGCTCGCCACCGGCGATCTCGATCAGCTCCTCAACCCACCGGATGCCTGAAATCAGCGGGTCGTCCCACTCCTCGAAGTAGACACGGGGCCGGCGCGGAAAGTGGCTCGTCGCAGTGCGGATGGTCGCGAGCCCGGCTTCTAACTCTCGCGCCAGGGCGTTGCCCTTCTCGGGAACACCGACGATGCCGCCAAGGACGCGAATCATCTGCAGGATCTCGGTGACGCCGCGTTGATTGAACGTAAAGACCGGGTAGCCTCGCTTGATCAGGTCCCCGGTCATCGCCGACTGCAGATCGGAGAACGCCAGAATGAGATCTGGCGCGAGCGCCTCGATCTTTTCGTACCGCGCATGAAGAAACGACGAGACCTTCGGCTTCTGGCGCGCCTCGGGCGGGCGCACGGTGTAACCCGAGATACCCACCACACGATGTCCCTCACCCAGGAGGTAGAGGGTTTCGGTAGTTTCTTCCGTCAAACACACAATTCTGCTGGGAAACATCGTGATCACCACGGCGGCTAATGTTTTACGTTCAGTCCCTGAGAATTCGGCCCGCGCCAGGGTCTCAACGGTCTCCTGGAGCGTCTGCGACACCCACATCGGCGAATACGAACCCATCCCGGTCAACGACGCCGCCGACGCGAACGTCAAGCGGACGCGCGAACATCGGGCCGGCGAACACGAACGAGTGAAACTCGCCGTTCTCGCCGCACGGGTCGGTTCCGGGCGGTAGATCGTGCAGCAGCGACGCGTCGAAGGCGCGGCCGGCGAAGGCGCGATCGAGCTTCCGTGGATCCACGCACGTCAGGTAGGCTTTCAATCCGCCTGTGACCATCTCGCGCGCGAGCTCGGACGTTGGCTTCGTCTTCCACAGCGGGAAGAGCGGCGTCAGGCCGGTGCCGGCAAGACGCTCTTCGCGGTAACGCCGCACATCTTCCAGGAACAGGTCGCCAAATGCGACGTGCGTGAAGCCTTGCGCGGCCACCTGCTTCACGGCGTGTCCCATCCGCAATTCGTACTCGGCGTTGGAACACGGCCATGGAAGGTCAACCGGGTAGAGCGGGAGTTCCGCCGCATCGGCCTGTGCCTGGAGCAGGGTGCGTCGCACACCGTGCATCGCAACCCGGTCGAACGCGTCGTTGATCGTCGTCAGTAATCCCCCGACCGCACCAGGACACTGCTGTCGCAGGGTATGGAGCATCCATGCCGAGTCTTTGCCGGTGGACCAGCTGACCAGAATCTTCATTGGCGCGGATGGAGCACCCGCCGCATGGCCTCGGCGCCCTCGCCGACGTTCGGACCAGGGACGACGAGCGCACGGCCGGGAAGAAAGTAGAGTCGGTCGTTACGCACGGCGGGAACGCTGGCGAGCACTTTCCATGCGCCCATCTCGGCGATGCGTTCGGCCTCGGGGGGAATGTCGGTCGAACGGAGTTCGAGGATGACTTCGGGCGCACGCGCGAGGATGAGCTCGCTCGACGCCTGCACCGACTCCATCTGAATATCCGCGAAGATGTTGACCCCGCCGGCGGCTTCCAGCATGTCGTGCAGGAACCCGCGTCCTCCGCTTGCATAAATATTGCGCAGCGCCCCCCGCTCGCGGCTGAAGACCAACAGCGTCCGCGGCTTCTGCAGCGATGCGGTGCGTTGACGTAGCGCCGCGAAACGGCGATCGATCCCGGCCGCCAGCGCTTCGGCCTGCTTCTCGTGCCCGACCCGCTGCCCGAGCGCGCGAATCGTGCCGGTCACCCCTGCGAGGCCGGCATGGCGATACTCGTAATAGGGGATTGCGGCCCGTTGCAGCTGCGTCATCAAATCGGTCTGGCTGCCATAGAGCAGGACCAGATCGGCGCGCATGGCGATGATGCGCTCGACATCCGGATCCAGCAATGCGCCTACGCGCGGGAGGTTCTTCACCGCGGGCGGGTCTTCGTCGAACGAGCTGACGGCAATGACCCGATCACCCGCCCCGATTGCGAACACCATCTCGGTCAGGGCCGGTACCAGCGACACGATTCGCTGTGCCGGCTGCGTGGTCCCGGCCGTTGCCATCGTGAGGCATGCCGCGGCTATCGACAGCAAGGTGTGGTTCATGCCTTCCTCACCAGTAACCAGATAAACACCGGGCCGCCCACCAGGGCAGTGACAATGCCGACGGGCAGTTCGATCGGCGCCATCACGGTGCGGGCGATGAGGTCACAAATGACGAGGAATGTGGCCCCGAAGAGAATCGACGCCGGGAGCACGACGCGATGGTCGGAGCCGACGAGGAGGCGGACCAGGTGTGGAACGACGACGCCGATGAAGCCAATCGGTCCCGCCAGCGAGATCGCCGCGCCGGTCGCAAACGACGCACTCAGAAACGCAATGCGCTGGGCGCGCCCGACGTCGACACCACGCGCCGCGGCCACATCCTCACCCAGCGTCAGCAGGTTCAGCGCGCGAGGCAGCAACGCGACCATCGCCAACGACACCCCGATGAGCGGCATCGACGCCAGAATCGGGTTGAAGCTGCTGACGTCCAGGTTTCCCAGCAACCACCGGGCGGTGCGATACCAGTCGGCGAAGTCGATCAGGTACTGCACGAAGGTGATGAGCGCCGAGAAGAAGGTATTGAGCGTCACGCCCGCAAGCAGCAACACGTTCGTCGAGAGCGCCTTGTTGACGCGGGTCGCGAGCAGGTAGACCATGGCGGTCCCGACCAGCGAACCGACAAAGCTGGCGACCGGCACCGCGGCGGCGCCGAGGATGCCCACGTCGAGGTCGAAAGCGATGGCCAGCATCGCACCCAGTGCGGCGCTCGCCGATACGCCGAGCGTGAACGGCGTCGCCAGCGGATTCCTCAACAGTGCCTGCAGGACCACGCCTGCGGCGGCCAATGCCGATCCCACCAGCGCCCCCGCCAGCACGCGCGGCAGCCTCGCCACAAAGAAGATTTGCGCATCGACGTTGTCGGCCCACGGGATGGAGGTGTCGAACACGTTCGACAAGCTGATTGGCGTACTGCCCAGCGTCGGGGCAATCAGCAGCACCAGTGCCGTCACGCCGCCGAAGCCCGGCACGACGACGGCGAGGCGTTGCCTGACGTTCATTGTGGCGCGTGAACCCGTGCGACCGGCACGACCACCAGACGGCCGGATTCGGCATGCACCTGGACGTCGGCATGGACGTCGTACAAGGCGCGAATGTTCGCGGGAGTCAGCACTGCCGCCACCGACCCGGTCGTGATGACGCGGCCCTCGCGCAGCATGACGAGGTCGTGACACACGCTCGCCGCAAGATTCAGATCGTGAGTGGAGATCGCGATGGTGACGCCGCGTTCGGCGTTGAGTGTGGAGATGAGCGCCGCCACCTCGAGCTGGTAGGCGAGATCGAGCGATGCCGTCGGCTCGTCGAGCAGCAGAATGTCCGACGATTGCGCCAGCGCGGAAGCAATCACGACGCGCTGTTTTTCGCCGCCGCTGAGCGTGTTGAATTGGCGCCTCTCGAGATCGGCCGTGCCTGTCGCCCGTAACGCGTCGCGCGCGACCATGAAGTCGCGAGGGCCCTCCAACTCGAACATGCCGAGATGTGGATGCCGCCCCATCAACACCATCTCCATCACCGAGTATTCGAACGTCAGCTGCGTTTCCTGCGCGACCACGGCAATGCGACGGGCGACGGCGCGCCGCGAGAGGCGATGCAGTGGTGTGCCATCGAGCGACACCTCGCCGCTCGCTGGCCGCCGGGTGCCACTGAGGAGGCGGAGCAGCGTCGTCTTGCCGGATCCATTCGGCCCGAGAATGCCGATCACTCGTCGGGGCGACACCACCGCCGTCACGTTGTCGAGGACGTGGTGTGACGACAGCCCGGCTGGCACCGGGCCTCCATACGTAAACGACACGTTATCGGCGCGAAGCAACCCGCACTCCGGCGAACGCGGTGCGGCCCGGCGCCGGAAAGCCCAACACCTCTTCGTAGTCGTGGTCGAGCAGATTCATCAGCCGCGCGTAAATCTCCACGCCGCGCACGACCCGAAACCCTCCGCCGGCGTCCACAACCGTGCGCCCAGGGTTTTGATAGAGTCCGCCGCTTGGTCCGAACGCAGGCTCGGCATCGAGCGTGGCGCCTCGCCGTTCCATGCTGACGAAGAGTGAGGGGCGCTGGGCGGTCCATCCCACCAGCAACGAACCGCTGTGACGCGGCCGACGCAGCAGCGCATCCCCGACTTGGTAGGGCGACGGCGCCTGTGCCGTGTTGTCGATCGCGCGAATCTCGGTGTCGAGGAACCCGTATGCCGCGCGGACGGTGAGTCCGTGCCGACCCTGCCAGGCAGCGCCGACCTCGGCGCCCCGCGCTCGTGCATTCGACACGTTGTCGGTCCGATACCGGCTGACGTCACGCAGCGACCCGACCGAGATAATGAGGTCGTCGTAGCGGTTGAAGAACCCGGCTGCATCGAGGTGCACGGCCCCGCCCGCCAGCGCCTGCGTCACCCCGACCTCGATGCTGCGGCTCCGCTCCGGCTTGAGCGCAGGATTATCGGTAAAGGCAATCTCAAACACATCAGGCGGCCGAATGCCGGTGCCGGCGGAGGCACGAAGGCGTGTCCAGGCACCGGCGCCGGACCCGGGTAGTGCCGGGCTGACCACCCACGCGACGGCCACCTTGGGGTTCACCGACACCAGCGAATCGTCGGCAAAGCCGTTGACGATGAAGCCTTCGCGCGTGATGTGTTCGACACGTAATCCGGCCTGCAGGCTGAGGCGCTCAGCGCCATTCCAGCGCGCTTCGCCGAACGTGCCGATGATTCTGCGGTCGACTGGCACAATCGCCTCATTGGCGCGAATGAAAGAGCTGCGCGCGCCTTCGGATAACCATTCGACACCGCCCGAAACTCCAAATCCCGCACCGAGCGCGGCATCGGTCTGGACCCGGGCATGCACGCGACGCGTTTCGGATTCCGACCGGCCAAATGGGCTTTGGAAATTCAGGTCGTAGTCCGCGACGTCGAGATCGACGCGCTGGCGCACGCGGCTGGACGGACCGTTCCATGGATGCAGGGCGCGGAGGCCGACTGCGCGGCGCTGTGTGGTGCCTCGCGAGATCCGATCGACGCCGGAAAAACGTTGTGCCGGATCCGACCCATACGGGCCCGGGGCACCGCGGTCCGTGTCGACATAGCGAAATGTTCCCTGGATGTCGGTGCCGCGCGCGGCGCGCCATCCGAGGCCGGTCCATCCCTGTCGCTGGCGTGCATCGTCGTTGCCGACTTGCTCACCGCTCGCGGGGGCCGTGCCGGTGAAGCCGTTGTCCTCGGCGTAGTCGCCCCCTGCCTGCCAGCGGAAGCCAGCGCTCGTGCCCGTGGTGCTCGCCTGCGCGCGGCGGGTGGCGCGACTCCCTGTCTCGACCAGCGCCTGGGCCGACGGCTCACCGCCGTGACGGGTGATCACGTGCACCACACCGCCGATGGCATCGGCGCCGTAGAGCGCGCTCTGCGGGCCGCGAACAACCTCGATGCGATCGATGTCGGCAATCGGCACCTGCGACAGATCGATGCCGCCGCCGAACGCGTTGGCGCGAATACCGTCGACGAGCACGAGCGTAAAATCGGACTCGCCGCCGCGCGGAAAGATCGATGTCAGCGTGCCGGGCCCACCGCTGCGTGCGACGGTGAAGCCGGGAATGGTGCTGAGCGCGGCGCCGAGTGATGTCAGCTGGCGCGCTTCCAGATCCGCACCACTGATCACGGTGACGCTGTCTGCGGAGCGCGACAGCGGCTGATCGATCTGAGAGGCGGAGACGACGAGCGCCTCAGAGATGGCGCTCACCCGTAAGGCGATCGCAATCGCCAATGCCGATGGGCCAGCCATCACCGCACGTGCGTCACCTGCCAGACCTGGCGCGGACACGGTGAGGTCGTAGCGGCCCTCCGTCAGGGTCGTGAAGGCGAAATGCCCCGAGGCGTCGGTGCGGACGGCGACCGGCGCGCTCGTCAACCCGGTGACGACCACGGTGGCGCCGGCAACAGGCCGGCCTTGCGGATCGACCACCCGACCCTCGAGGCGCGCTTGCGCCAACGCGGGGCTCGCGCTGCAGGCGAATACCGATCCGGTGATGAGGATGAGACGAAGAAACGTAAGCGGATGAAATACGTGCGTGAGCACGGCGAGTGCAGGCATGGGTCCTCCTCGGCGTTGTCGCGCCGGGCGATACAGGACGTTCCATCTACAGCAGGTCTCCTGACTTGCGGATCAACACGCGCGCTCGCGTCTTCCCATCGCCCAGGCGACAGTGACGAATCGTTGCAGGCTGGCTGAAGCCGCCCTTCTGTGTCCAGAGGCGGACGCCCGTGGCGTCAGCCGCCGAATTCACAAGGGGGACGCTCTGGCGTCGCCGAACGATTGATGAACGCACGCTCCCCGCTTACAGTGGCGAAACCGTGTGGGTTTTACACCCAGCTTCCCTGGCTGCTTGGAATGCGTCGGTTGTGGAGTCGAGTATAGCAGGATAAAATAATGGATCGGATGCTGCGGGGTGACGGCGTAACGACGATGAGCAAGAGTTCGACCGTGACGGTGCGCGACACGCCCGTGGACCTGCGCGCGATGCTGCTGGGGCACTCGCTGACGCTGCAGATCAGTGGCGGCGAAGTGGTGCTGGGTAAGTGGCAGCGCGTCCTCATGGCCGAACTCGACGGGCCGCGCACGCGCACCGTGCGTCT
>JACCSI010000050.1 GCA_013813075.1 Acidobacteriota bacterium
GCCGATGCGTACCAGCGGGATACGGATCACCACCAAAAGCACCCCATGCAGGGTGCCTGATCGACCTCTCCCTCGGCCTGGAGCTCGGGGTCTTACAGGGCGGGTGCGGGGGGCGCCTTCCGGACCATCGCCCAGACGAGCAACGCGAGCAGCACAAAGGGAATGGCCGGAATCAGCAGGCCGACCAGGGCCGTGATCAACGCCGCCACGAGGAATCCGGCCACGACGACGATCAATACCGGCAAGGCAGCCAGGCCGAGCGTCATGCCGACGGCGCCGAAGGCCAGCCCAAACGGGAGCCACATCAACTTGAAGAGGATTCGAATCGGGAGGAAAACGGTCCAAAGGACCAGCTTGATAACGAAGAAGGCGAAACCGACCAGCGCCGCGACGGCGAGTCCGGCGAGCGCCAGGCCACCCAGTACGAACAGTTCGACCACGTGTCGCCCCCTCCTTTGGAGAAGGGACGACAGCTGGCACCTTGAAGTTCCTACCGGGTATCGAAGACGGCCTTGAAGTCCGGGAGCGCCCACTCGACCAGCCCAGTGCGGACCTCGGCCATCGCCAGGCGCTCGGCCTTAACGGGGCGCGGCGTCGGCTCGGTATCCGCCGAAGGTTCGGGCAGCCGCAGTTTTGCACCGCGGCGCAACTGCTTCGCGCGCAGGGCAGCGACGTCAACAAACAGGAAACGGCTCTCGATCGGGGCTGCGGGCTCGCGCGGGAGCTGGGGTTCTTCGACCGGCGTCTCCCCGTCTTGGACTTCAATTTCGGACATAGGTACACCAAGTCTAGCACTCTACTCGGGTCGGCTGGACACCTTCCTCGAGCTGTTGGAACACAGCGACTCGCAGGTCTGCCCAGGCGGGAGGCACGAGGCCCCTGAGGAGCCGACCTCGTGCGTCCTCCGTCTGTCGCTACCGCCCCCTCCGGTCGAAGACACCCCGGCTGGGCCGCTAGGCTGCGGCGACCTCGATTTTGATTGTGCGGGGCTTGGCCTCTTCCCGCACAGGCAGCGTGACGGTCAGCACGCCGTCTTTGTATTCCGCGCCAATCCTCACCGCATCCACCGTGTTGGGCAGCGAGAAGGACCGCTCGAAGCTGCCGTATGCGCGCTCGACGCGGTGGAAGTTCTCCTGTTTGAGCTCGCCGTCGAGTTTGCGCTCGCCACGAATCGTCAGCGTGCCGTTCTCGACGCTGATGTCGATGTCGTCCCGGCGCATGTCGGGAAGTTCCGCCTTGAGCACCAGCGCGCCCTCAATTTCGTAGATGTCGACTGCGGGTGTCCAGCTGCCGCGGTTCATGAGATCGTCCTCACGGCGCGGGCTGTAGCTGTCGTTGAACAGTCGATTCATGCGATCTTGCAGGACCGCGAGATCGCGGAACGGATCGAAGCGAACCATGGCCATTGTGTCCTCCATCTGGCGGGGCGCCAGCCCACGCCTCCTACGCGGGGCTCAAGCCCCTGTGAAATGGCGGGTACCACCCGCCCTGCCGCTACGCGACGTCAACGACTTCGCCGTCCTTGACGTCCGACGATGTGTGAGACCGACTGGCGGCCTGCGACGCACTGGGTTGAGCGGCCTTGTAGAGCGCTTCGGCCATCGCATGCGACGCGTGCTGCAGTTCGGTCGTTGCGGTGCGAATCGCCTCCACGTCGTCGCCCTGGACTGCCTGCTTCGCCTTCTGAAGCGCGGCCTCGATGCGACCGAGGTCCTCGGCGCCAAGCGTGCCTTTGCTCTCGGTGGCCGTCTTGTCTACTGAGTAGATCAACGCATCGGCCTGGTTGCGGGCCTCGATTGCTTCCCGCCGCGACTGGTCGTCGGCGACATGAGCCTGCGCGTCCTTGACCATGCGATCGACTTCGTCCGTGGAGAGGCCGCTCGCACCGCTGATGGTGATGGTTTGCTCCTTGCCCGTCGCGGTGTCCCTCGCCATCACGCTGACAATGCCGTTCGCGTCGATGTCGAAGGTAACCTCGACCTGCGGCAGCCCGCGCGGCGCGGGCGGCAGACCGGTCAGGTGGAACCGGCCAAGCGTACGGTTGTCATGCGCGAGGGGGCGCTCGCCTTGCAGCACGTGCACTTCGACACTCGGCTGATTGTCGGTTGCCGTCGAGAAGACCTCGCTCTTCTTCGTCGGAATTGTCGTGTTCCTGGTGATGAGGGTTGTCATGACGCCCCCCAGCGTTTCGATTCCGAGTGACAGCGGCGTCACGTCGAGCAACAACAGATCCTTGACCTCGCCAGCGAGCACACCGCCTTGGACGGCGGCGCCAATCGCCACGACTTCGTCCGGGTTGACCCCCTTGTGCGGGTCTTTCGCGAAAAAACTCTTGACCACGTCCTGCACGCGCGGCATGCGCGTCGAGCCACCCA
>JACCSI010000052.1 GCA_013813075.1 Acidobacteriota bacterium
CGACCAGCGCGGTCAAGGCCGTGGGCGGCTGTGGTCCCGCATATGAAACCAGACCTCTCAGCGTGGTATCGACTCCGTCGAAGGGTTCGGACTCCTCGCGACCGACACCGCCTGGCAGCACCGTGTCGTGAAGGCGATAGCTGCGCGGCCCTCCAAACCCCCGCTGCTCCGTTGACGCAGGCAGCGGCAGCAGTTGCGACATGCCCTGGCACTTGTGCATGCTGCGCGCCTCGCCGGCGATCTCGGCGTAGGTGCGGCCAAGAATCGGGTCGTAGGCCTCTCCGCCTGTAAACGCCAGCACCGCATTGCTGGCGCCGGCTGCCGATTCCGCGGGGGCGCCGCCGCCGAAGCCGGCGGTGTAATAGAACTTCTTCGCCTGCCATGGACGCAGGCCTTCCTTTTGAATTTGTTCCGGGAAGGCCGCCGGGTTGGCCGCCTCCCGATAGGCCTCGGCCGTCAGCCGAGACGACGCCTGATGATGCTGTCCACCGCCGGCACCGTCGAACACGAAGCCAACGATGACGTCGGGGCGGATGGTGCGGATCATGCGAACGTAGTCGCTGAGAATTTCCTGCTTGCCCCACTGCTCGAACGTTTCGTCGACACTGAACGAGTAGCCGAAATCTACGGCCCGCGTGAAGTACTGCTCGGCGCCGTCGAAGCGGTGCGCTGCGAGCAACTCTTCGGTGCGCAGCACCGCAAGCGCCTCAAACAGTTCGGGCCCAATCTCGTTCTGTCCACCTTCGCCGCGAGTCGCGGAGACGAGCGACGTGCGAAAGCCGTTCCCATGCGCGTAGAAGGCCAGCATCGCGTTGTTCTCGTCGTCGGGATGCGCCGTTGTCATCATGAAATTGCCGACGGTGTCGAGCTTACGAAGCATCAGCTCCAGTGCGGGCTCACCACGCTGCGAGCTAATCGGCTGGAGGCGATGCTGCGCAAGCGGCGTGCTGGCGGCGAGCAGAGAAAGCGACAGGCAGAGGAGGAGAACTCGACGCATCTCGTCAGCGTACACCGTCTGCCGAGCCTTTCTCACGCGGCGTCGGTTTCTGATGGGGATCCATGCCATCCATGCGCCGGTGCCCCATAACAGCAGCATGACGAGGCCAGCCGGCAGGAACACCCCCAACTTGGTGACCTCGCCGCCGAAAAACGAGCCATCGTGGATCGATTCGATCAGGTCCGAACGGCGATAGGCGGTCTGCAGCACTTCGCCGTTGCCGAGGTCCACTTGCACTTCGTAGCCGCTATTCAGCCATACCTTGGCCACGCCCCGATCCGGCCGCACGTCGATGCGATTCACATCGCCCCAGCTTGTGACGTTCATCCCGGGGACAGACGCCGAGGCGGTCAGAAGCGCCTCGAGATCGACGACGGGCACGAGACCTGTGCCACGCTGTTCTGGCGGCTGTACCCAGCTCCACTGCTTCTTCATCTGAAGCAACAGTCCGGAGGTGATCATGATGGCGAGCGGCATCAGCGCGCACACGGCGATCCAGTAATGGACCCGCCGGTTGAGAACATTCGCTTTCACCGACGGCCCAATCGAACTGCCGCGGAGACCGACACCGACCGCCCCGGCGCGGCCACTGTCCGCAGGTCCTGGCTCGCAAAATAGCGCGCGTTGAGTAGATTGCGCGCCGAGACGCGCAGTTCGAGCTCTTTGAACACCATGATGCCGCCGCCGGCGTCGACCAGGATATAGCCAGGCACAGCCCGCTCGGTTGGGCCCGGGCGCGTATCTTCGGCAAACACCGCGGTCCGCATCTGGGCGAATGCGCCACGCATGCCGAAGGCCTTGCGCAGTTGCGCGGAGAAGGTCTCCGGTGTCACGTCGTCGAGGGACGTCTCGTCGTCCAGCGCGCGGCCCCGGGCCGACTGAAACGCGGTTTCGAGCGACAGCCCCCACCCGAGTGTTGCCTGCAGCTCCGCCTCGATGCCGCGAAGGCGTGCGCGGCCGCGGTTGCGGAAGAAAAAGAAATCCGTGTCCGTGGCGTAGCGTTCGATGAGGTCGTCGAGACGGTACTGATACACGTAGGTAGCACCGCGTACGCGTGCGGATGTGTAACGGATCCCGAGATCGATCTGAAAGCTGGTCTCGGGGTTGAGGTCGGGGTTGCCGGTGATGAAGCCGCGACCGGATGGTCCGCGAAAGTACCGGTCGGACAACACAGGGTCGCGGAAGCCGCGTGCGATCTGCACTGTCGTGCTGACTCCGCCAACGCTCCCCGCCGTCAGCGACACGAACCCGGAGCCCGCGCCGTGCGCGGTTGACCGGTCTCCGAAGTAACC
>JACCSI010000377.1 GCA_013813075.1 Acidobacteriota bacterium
CTGTGAGTGGCCGTTGTGATCTGCCTGTGACCCGCGACCTTTTCACTTCTCTGCTCGTCATCGGTGTGATGCAAGCCGCGCTGCCGACTGCGCCCCGCACACCAGCCAGTCAGTCGCCGCAGAATCGGTCGTCCACCAACCAGACGCCGACCAACCAGGCTCCAGACCCTCAGCGGCCGCCCGAGCCGCCGGCGGGCAATGTCTCCGACGATAACGCGTCGCCACTCAAGCCGAGTGCGCCCGATCCCGCCGCCATTGTGTTCGGCACCGAACTAGGCCTTGTGCTCGTCGCCGTGAAGCCCGACAAGGTGGCTGACTACGAGAACGCGCTCGTGGCGCTGCAGGAAGTGCTCGCCGCGGCTGCCGACAGCGAGACGCGCGAGCTTGCCAGAAGTTGGCGTGTGTTCAAGGCGGTCGAAGTCGACGCAAAGTCGAACCCGTTGTATGTGCACGTGCTGCAGTCGCCAGTCGCCGGCGCCGACTACCGGCCGTCGTTGTGGCTGGACAAGCTGCTGGCCGGAGCGCCCGCCGAGTTATTAGCGAAATACCGCGACGCCTTTGCGGTGGCGCCGAGCAAGCTGGCGCTGGCGGAGTTTGCCAACATGGCGGTCGCACCGCTCCCGAAGCCGACGAACGAGTCTCCGGCGTCGCCGGCGACCAACGCCTCGCCCAACGCGCCTGTCCGCAACGCGTCGCCCGCCACGCCAGGTAACACCTCACCCGTCGGCGCGACCTGGTGGCGGTAAAACGCTAAAAACTCAAGTTTGCCCCTGCATAAAACCGCTGATACGTCCGATGCCGTGGCTCGCCCTGGAGCCGAAACAGCCGATAATCCAGCCGAAGCCTGAGCGGTCCGGCCACCCGGATCTTTGCGCCGCCGCCAAGGTTGGTGCCGACGCTGGTTTCCTGCTGTGCGGCCAGCCGCTCGCGATAGACGCCGCCGCCGGCGGTGCCGTACAACGAGATCCCCGACACCTCGATCGGCGTCTGCAGCAGGACATTCCCGGACGCGGTCTGCAGACCGGGCAGACTCTCGAGAGTGTCTTCCACAATGTCGGCGTACTCGAATTCGAAGCCGACCACGAGCAACCCAAAACCGACGCCAAATCCGCGCAGCGTGCGGCTGTCCGGGGTCGGGGTAATGCCGAAAAAAGCCGTCAGGTCGGCCGCCGCCTGGCGAGGGACGGACAACAGGAAGAATGCGGCGCAGAGCAGCACGAAAGTTCTTCGCATGAGACGCCTATGATCGCATGAACGCCGGTACGGGCGGCGCTGTCTGCGTCCATGATAGATTCAAAAGTTGTGAACTTTCGTATGACGGAAGACCAGGAGCTGCTTCGCCGCAGCATTCGCGAATTTGCTGAAACCGAAATCAAGCCGCACGTGCGGGAATGGGATGAGGCGCAGCACTTTCCCAGTGAGTTGCTGCCGAAGATGGCGGATCTCGGCGTGATGGGCATCCAGTTTGCGCCGGAATACGGCGGCTCCGGCATGTCCGCCGTCGATTACTGCATCGTCATCGAAGAGCTTGCGCGCGTCGATCCGAGTGTGTCGCTGTCCGTCGCCGCGCACAACGGGCTTGGCGCGGCACATATCTCGATGTTTGGTAGCGAAGCGCAACGGCAGACCTACCTGACACCGCTGGCCAAGGGCGACAAGCTGGCGGCGTGGGGCCTGACAGAACCCCACTCCGGGAGCGATGCTGCCGCGATGCGCACCACCGCCACGCGCGACGGCGACTCGTGGGTGTTGAATGGCACCAAGATGTTCATCACCCACGGCGCGTCGGGCGACACGATGGTGGTGATGGCGGTCACCGACAAGAGCAAAGGTAATAAGGGCATTTCGGCCTTCGTCGTCGAGCGCGGCACGTCCGGGTTTTCTGCCGGTAAGAAGGAAGACAAGCTCGGGATGCGGGCAAGCGAAACGACGGAAGTCCTCTTCCAGAACTGCCGCATACCAGCCGCGCAGTTGCTCGGGGAGGAAGGTCAGGGCTTCATTCAAACGCTGCGGGTGCTGGATGCCGGTCGTATCGGGATCGCCGCTCTCTCGGTGGGCCTGGCGCAGGGCGCGTATGAGGCCGCACGTGGTTACGCGTTCGAACGCAAGCAGTTTGGCCGTGCCATCGGGACGTTTCAGTCGATTCGCTGGAAGCTCGTTGATAATGCGGCCCGTGTTGAAGCGGCACGATTGTTGACCTATCGTGCCGCGTGGCTCAAGGACCAGGGCCGGCGCCTGACGCTTGAATCTTCGATGGCGAAACTGTACGCCAGCGAAATTGCCGTGCGCGCCTCTGAGGACGCGGTCCAGATTCACGGCGGCTACGGATTCGTCAAGGATTACCCGGCCGAAAAATTCTTCCGCGATGTGAAGCTCTTGACCATCGGAGAAGGAACGAGCGAGGTCCAGCGGCTCGTCATCGCCCGCCAGCTGCTTGCCAACTGACGTGACACGCCCCGCCCTCGCCGACCGCGTGCTGAGCGGCGACGTCCGTGCCATCGCGCGTGCGATCTCTCTCATCGAGGACGAGGCGCCGGTGGCCGCCGATCTGATGCGTGCCATCTACCCGCACACGGGCCGGTCGTATCTGGTCGGCATCACCGGCCCCCCTGGCGCCGGCAAGAGCACACTGGTCGACAAGTTGACCGCGGAAACACGCAGCCACGGCGAAACCGTGGGCGTCATCGCGGTGGACCCGAGCAGTCCGTTCACCGGAGGCGCCATCCTCGGCGATCGGGTGCGGATGCAGGCGCACTCCGCGGATCCGGACGTGTTCATCCGCAGCATGGCGACGCGCGGCCAGCTTGGAGGGCTGTCGCGATCGACCACAGACGTCGCCCTCGTGCTCGACGCCGCCGGCAAGTCGCTGGTCATCATCGAGACGGTCGGCGTTGGTCAGGACGAGGTCGACATTGTCCGGACCGCCGACGTCTCGGTCGTCATCATGGTGCCGGGGACGGGCGACGAGGTCCAGGCGCTCAAGGCCGGCATCATGGAGATCGCCGACATCTTCGTCGTGAATAAAGCCGACCGCGACGGCGCGGATCGCACCGTGACTGCGGTCGAATCGAATCTGGCGCTCCAGTCCTACACCGAGAGTGAATGGCGGCCGCCGATTCTCAAGACGGAGGCGTCTACGGGGCGTGGCGTGCCGGAGTTGTGGGACGCCATCAAGACATTCCGCGCGCACTCCGAAGCGGGAAGGGTCCGCCGTCTGAAGTCGCGCAGCGAGTTCCGGATGCGCGAGCTCCTCACCCACGGCTTCCTCAATCACCTGGAACAGCACGTGTTCGCCCCCGGCGAGCTGCAGCAAGTGCTCGAGCGGATTGCAGCGCGCGAAACGGATCCGTACAGCGCCTCGGCGCAAATCCTGCGCCGGGCGCTCAAGTAAATGCAGCTTCAGCGGTAGAAGCCAGCCAACCGAGGCCACAGGGGCAGAAGGGCGAAGGGGACCACGTTGGAAGTCAGACTGGACCACGTCGGCATCGCGGTCACGGACGTCAAGGCGGCGCTGGCGTTTTACCGCGACGCGCTGGGGCTCGAGATCGAAATGCCCGAGGAGGTGATGTCCCAGCGCGTGCGGGCACACTTCATTCCGGTGGGCGAGTGTGCACTCGAGCTCCTCGAGGC
>JACCSI010000084.1 GCA_013813075.1 Acidobacteriota bacterium
TTCCATGTGCCATCGGTGGACCCGTCGTCGACCACGATGAGGGTGAATGCGAGCCCGGTCGAAGCCACCGACGCGCGGATGGCGTGAACACTGGCAGCGAGTCCCTGCGCTTCGTTGAAGGCGGGAACGATCACCGACAGGTGTCGCGGCGATGTCATTCGGGGCTGCACGCGGTGATCGCGTCGATGCGGCGGCACTGCAGCGGCAGGCGCGCGCGCTGCTGAAACTGCGCCGCGGCCAAGTCGTCCATCAGATATATCGTACGCCGATCGACCACGCCATCGCCGATGCGTGACGCCAGGTCATCGCAATACGCGCGGTTATCGTCTTCATTGTATCGGGCCACTTCGGCCGAGTTGATCGTCACGCCGTGCAGGGCGGCCAGATACGCCGCGCCTTCAAAGCCGATTGGTGCGGTGCCGCACTGCCGCGCCGGGTAAATCACGAGGTCGTCGTAGTTGGGCAGCAGTTGGTGCCACTCGGGCGAGGGCAGTGGATTACGCCATCCATGAAACGCCTCGCTACGACTGGTCGCACGCCGCTCGCCGTGCGGTTTTCTGAGATCAACCGCCTGTAGCGTCGCGGCCACGCAGAGGACACCAATGGCGGCGGGCCTGGCCAGGCGCGACACGATGACACCGATCCCACCGGCCAGCAACAGGTAGGAGAGCGGCCAGAAAAAGCGTCCGGTGGCCCGAAAGATCGCCAGCGGCTCCAGCGCCGGATCAGACCAGTCCATCAACACCACGCCGGCCAGCGTCACGCGCGGACTCAATGCGTAAAGCGCGCACAGTCCTGTCGTGACCACGATTGGCAACATCCCTCGCCACGGCGCGGGCCCGCGACGTCGCAGCACCACGATCATCGCGGCCACAAGCAGCAGGAGATTGCCGGCACCGAGGTACTGAAACCCCTCATATGGCTGCCCTGCGGCCGCGACTGGCCACTCGGGCAGCAACGACGACCACCCACTGGGCGTAATCGGGGCGAGCAGGTTCATCGAGTAATAACCAAGTCACTCCGATGACAGGTTGCCACCGGGCACTGTGAACAGCCCAGACGCCCACCACCCAAGCGCGACGGCCGTTGCCGCCACCAGCAGCCCGTTGACGGTGCGCTCCTTCACGGCCAGGGCAAGAAGAATTGCGAGCACCATCACGGCGAGGTACGGATGGACTAACCCGGCGACGAGACCGACCGCCGCATACTGCGCGATCGGCTGCACACGTCGGGGCTCGCTCCGCAAATACAGCCACAGCGCCCACAGCAACAACCAATGCGCGCACAGTGAGGGATGACCGACACGAATCAGCAATGTCGGCATCAGCACGAAGAGGAACGCCGCCAGTAATTGCAGCACACGGCTCGTTGTCCAGACCCGTGCCAGCAATACCCCAAAACCACCCTGCAGAACGAAACAGAGGAGAAGCCAGAGACCGAGATACTGAAATGGATCCGGAAGCAGCGACGCGAACGGTTTCAGGGAAAACGCCGCCAGCGGTATTGAATCCGTGAAGCCAATCGCGGTCCCGTCCGGGGCGTGAAAGTAGCCGCTCATTCGTCCCGGCGGCCACATCCAGGGCTCGCGGCGGAAGAAATGCCAGCCGAGGAAGTGGATGCGCCAATCGAGCTGCATCACCCAGTTGATTTGTGTCGGATTGACGACCCGCACGCCAGAGATGGCGAGAAAGAACGCCGCCCCTACGAAACCGCCCACCAGAAACATCACGCGTCCTCGATGAGCGCGGCGGCCAGAAGCGGCAGGAGCAGCTCATGATGCCCGGTCAGGGCGTAGCCGCGCCCCACCCCCGCTGTTGGCCGCACTACCACGTTGGTCATTGGCCGATAGTGACGGAGGAAATCGAGGTTAACGGTCGTCAAGCCGCTGAGCGACTCACCGCGGTTGCGGACCAGCGCGACCGCCTTCAAAAATACCTCGGGCAGGATGACCGCCGACCCGCAGTTGATGTACACGCCGCCGGCGAGCTGTGACACGGCCGTCACGAAATAGCGGAAGTCACGCAGGCTGCCCTCGCCGAGAGCGGCGCCGGAGGCCATCGGATGCATGTGGATGACGTCGGTCCCGATCGCAATGTGCACCGTCAGTGGAATCTGGAGTCGGGCCGCGGTCGCGACCACGCTGTGGTGCGCAAACGGGGGCGCCTTCTGGTGCAGCCAGCGGCCGACCGACTGCCCGATGCCGAGGCCCGCCGCGACGCCATCCGTAATCGCGGTGTTGAGTTGCGTCGCTGTTTCTTCGGCCATGCCGAATTTGCCCGGACCGAGCGCTTCCTCGACGTCTTCAGACGTCGCGCCCGCAAGCGCGATCTCAAAGTCATGAATGACGCCGGCGCCGTTGGTGGCAAGCGCCGAAACGAAGCCGCGCGTCATCAAATCGACGAGCACCGGGGACAGACCCGTTTTGAACACGTGCGCGCCAAAGCCCCAGATAATCGCCGCGTCCTTGCGACGCGCGTCGCGTATGGCACGGACCACCGCTTTGAAGTCGGCCGCCGCAAGCGCATTCGGCAGTGAGGCAAGAAGACCGTCGATGCCGCTGCCCTTCTGGTACGGCGTCGCGAAGTCGGCGACCGTCGATTTGCTCTTGCGTGACGCAAGAGGGTAGGTAAGCACGCCGCTCAAATCAAACTCTTCGTAGGGAATCGTCATGACAGCGTTCGATCGCAAGTGTTCGGGAACCGAGTTCGCAAGACGAGGGTCACGGGACTCCGTATTCGAAGCCCGTGATCGAACCGTACCTAAAGGATCAACATAGCATCGCCGTAACTATAAAACCGGTATCGCTCCTCGATGGCATGACGATATGCGGCCAGCACCTTCTCACGTCCCCCCAGGGCGCTGACCAGAAGCAGCAGCGACGATTGCGGTAGGTGGAAGTTTGTGACCAGCCCCGACACGATACGGAATTGGTGGCCCGGGCACACACAGAGGTCGGTCGACGCCGTCGTGGCCTCCACGTGTCCACCGGGACCTACCGGCAGCGACTCCAGCGTTCTGGTGGTGGTGGTCCCAACCGCGATGACACGCCGCCCGTTGGTCCGTGCGCGATTAATGGCCGCCGCCGCGGCCGGAGACACCTCATAGTGCTCTTCCTCCACCCGGTGGTCTTCGATGTGTTCGACGCGGACCGGCTGGAACGTCCCGTAGCCCACGTGCAGAGTGATCTCGGCTCGCTCGACTCCATGAGCGTCGAGCGCCGCCAGCAATCGTGGGGTGAAATGCAGACCCGCCGTGGGTGCCGCGATCGAACCGCGCTGTTGCGCGTAAATCGTCTGATAGCGTTCGCGGTCGGTGACCACATCCGGCCGCTTGATATATGGGGGCAGCGGAACGTGCCCGATCGCATCGATCGCGTCGGTCAGATTGCCGCGTTCAACCCAGAGCCGGACATGGCGTCGGCCATGAAAGCGTCGGTCGAGCACCTCGCCATGAATCAGATGCTCGCCGCCGCGGAACTCGAGGCGTGAGCCGTCCTTCAGACGCTGACCCGGGTGCACGAGCGCTTCCCAGACGCCTTCGCTCTCGAGTGGCCGTAACAGGAGGCACTCCGCCGCCCCCCCGCCGGGCAAGCGCCTGCCAAGCAGCCGAGCCGGAAAGACGCGCGTGTTGTTGACGACGAGCAGGTCGCCACGCTGCATCAGTTCAGGCAGTTCATAAAATTGTCGATCCGCAATTGCCCCGGAGGTGCGATCGAGCACCAGCAGTCGTGACCGCCCGCGTTCGACGGGAGGTTCTTGCGCGATGAGCTCAGGCGGCAGCGGAAAGTCGAAGTCGGCGATGTGCACAGGCGTACGACACAAAGCCCGAGTATGGTGAATTACCCGGGCAAGGACCTGATCGTAAACGAAACGGGTTCAGTGGATCCGTGGCGGGCCGTCGACGCGCTGGCTGAACCAATCCTCGGCGAGAATCGACCACAGGACCTGGTCGTGGTACTCACCGTGTCTCCGGAACGAACGGCGCAGGACGCCTTCGTCGACCGCGCCCATTTTGCGCAGGGCGCCATTGCCACGGCGATTGGCAATCGACGCACGCGCCTCGAGGCGATGGACGCCGACGACGTTGAACGCGAAGTCGAGCACCAATTTCGCGCCCTCGGCATAAATGCCGGTGCCCCAAAAGGCGGAGCCGATTACAAAGCCCCACTCCCCGAGGCCAAAGCCTGCCTCGAGCGAGCGGACTTGAAAGACCCCGACGGCGGTCGTCATCCCGGCGGGCACCACGGCGAAGCAGAGGTAGTTGCCGGCCTCGCGTTCGCGCCGTGCCCACTCGATGAAGCGCTCGAATGCCTCGACGGTGGTGGGCTGCGCTGACGTGAATCGCGCCACTTCGTCACTCGACAACATCACCAGCAGAGACGGCGCATCTTCGACGCGAAGGTCGCGCAGCGTGATCTGCGCCGACGCGAGAAGTGGCAATCCTTGACGCCAGTCGGTGACCACCACCGACGGACCGGCCACGGCGAGTGGGACGGCTTTCGTCACGGCACCCGAAGTCGCGGTGACCGGCGCTCTTTTCACCTCGCCTTGTTTCACGTCGCCTGATTTCAGCTCGCCTCGCACCCGCGGCTTTTCCATCAGCGGCCACCTTCGGTCAGCACCGATTGGCCCCACACGATGTTGTCGCACGCAACGACGCCGCACTGGCCCCACACGATGTTATCGAACCAGTCCTGCCCCCACACGATATCGTCGTCGTCGCGTGTGACCCGGGTCCAATCCACCACATCGCTCCAGAATCCCCACACCGTGTTGTCGGCCCAGTAACCGAGCAGCGTGCCGCGCTGACCCCACACAATGTTGTCGTCGCTC
>JACCSI010000094.1 GCA_013813075.1 Acidobacteriota bacterium
GTACAGACCCGACGGCAACTTCGGCCAATTCGGCACCAACTGATACCCACCGTCGCTCTGCGCGCGGAGCATCGATGGCGCGGTGAGCGACAGTCCAACCGAGATTGCGAGAATGATGCGTCGCATAGTCGTTACTTTCTACCTTCTGCTTTTCGCCACCACGGTGTGCCGTAATTGCGAAATGCGCCATTGCCCTCTGCGACCGTGATCGAGACGCGGTGCGCGAGCGGCGACGTCAGGCGCATCGCCTGCTTCAGCTGCACCGACGTGCCGCCGACGGCGAAGGGCTGGCTTTCGAAGTAAATCGTATAGAAGCCGCCCAGGTCGCCCCCGATGGTTCCGTTCTGGCGGTACTGGAATCCGCGGCTGTCGTTCACCTCGCGTGTCAACGTCTTCTGATCCTTCTGATACTGAATACGCTCGCGCACGGTGAACTTTCCCGCCGGGCCCATCGCGTCGGTGACCGCTTCGTACGTGCCGCCGCCGCCGGTGTAAACCGTCGTGCCTTCGACGTGCCCTGCAGGACCGAGCGGACCCTCGGGCATGTCCCACTCGAAGGTCCACGTGCCGATGAAGTACCGGTCGAAATCGAAGAGCGGCACCTTGTCATCCTGCTCCGTGTGGCGGCCGAGGTCGGGCATCTGGCCCTTCGGCGGTTGGCTCGCGGGCGCCTGTGCGCCGACCGTAGCCGTCATGGCAGAGACGATGAACAGGCCGAGCGTCCGACGCATGGCCGAGAGTCTACCCCGATGCCGCTCGCTGCTCACAGGTAACGCCTCCACCCCCTATCGCCCTGGCGTGTCTGGCGCCCATACCACCGGCACAGTGGGTACATCACCGCGACGACACCGGCCCATGCCACGTAGGTGACCCAGAGCGGGTGGCCGAAATCCGTGGGAAAGGCAGCACGTGAGCCTCCCATCGAAGGAAACGGCCCCGAGAGGAATGCAAGTGCGAAGTCGCCGTACTGCCACCAGACCACCAATGACGCCGTGATGTGGGCGAGCAGGAAGTGGCCCACGTAGTAGAAAAGCGGCACCCGGCCGATGACGACGAGCGGATCACTGCGATCGGGTGTTTGGCGCTCGAACCACGCCAGCGCCAGCAGCACCGGCCCGAGCGTCATCAGCACGAAGATCAGTGACGGCGGATACTTCGTGGTCCTCAGAAATGACAGCACGGTCATGACGGCCGACGACTGCGAGGCCCACGGACTCGGGTCGCCGTATTGGTTCATGAGGCGCATCGCCACAAAGGCCACAACCAGCGCCGTGCCGGTCCACGCAAGCACTCGGCGCCGCTTCGCGGGGGGCAAGTCGAAAATGCCGCCGGCGGCAAAGCCGACCGCCATCAATCCGGCCCACGGCAACACGGGATAGCCCGCCAACACTGGAAGCCCGGCCATCGTGAACACCCCCGGCTCGTGCAACACGATCCATGCCGGCGCGAGCAGACCAAGGTCACGCGCCTGAATCGGATCGAGCAGGTTGTGCAGCACGAGGACCGCTAATCCGAGCGCGCCCACGAACGGCGCCGGCAAATAGACCAGTGCGGCGAGGATGACCATCGACAGGCCCAAGGCGGACAAGACGAGCAGCATCAGGAGATCCTGCGTGTGGAACCTGAAGTTGAAGGCGAACCGCATCACGGTGATTTCAATCACGACCAGCCAGAGGCCGCGGGTCCACAGGTAACGCGACAGTCGCGCCGTGGAGCCGTCACGTCGCAACCGACGTTCGGCCGCGACGCCGGCGAGGAACACAAAGGCAGGCGCGCAGACGTGGGTGATCCACCGCGTGAAGAACAGCAGCGGGGTGGTGGTGGCGAGGTCCTCGGGCTGGGCCGACATCGCGCCGATGTGAAAGAAGTCACGCACGTGGTCAAGCGCCATCACGACCATGACGACGCCGCGCACGGCGTCGATGCTCGCGAGCCGCGCCTCGTCTCGGACCATTCACGTCGCATGCTATCAGCCTCATCCACAGACGCGCTGACCCAGTCACGGATCAGTCGCGTGGCCGACGCGTCCATGTTACGGGGTGTTGCCTTCAGCGTAGCTGCCCCGACATACGCAGTCCCTAAAGTGAGACACGTGACTCGCCCGATCAGCGGGCACGAATTGATGCAGAGGGAATCAACGTGAAAGCATCGCACCGGCATGGGCATGAACATCGCGGCCACCCCCGGTGCGCAGGCGGATGATGCCTCGCAGTCGCTGAATCCCAGCGTCAACGGCGCCCGCCCGACCAATAACGGGCTACGGATCAACGGCGTCGAGGCGACCAACATGCTGAACGCCGGCGGCGGACTTGGCAACCACGTCGGCATCCCGCTCGAGGCGCTCGAAGAAGTCAAAGTGCAGACGGCGCTGGCGTCGGCCGCGCTCGGCCGCAATGGCGGTGGCAACGTCGAGCTGATCACCCGGTCCGGCACCGATCGATTCACCGGTTCGGGCGGCTACTACTTTCAACACGAAACGTTCAATGCCAACGAGTTCTTTCTGAATCGCGCCGGTATCGCGAAGCCGAAGTTCAGGCGCAATGACACGACGATCACGGCCGGTGGACCCGCGATGCCCGGCCGGACGCGGCGCACGTCGTTCTTCGGCGCAGTCCAGCGACAGGGATTCCTGTCCGGTTACGCCTCCAATGCCAACGCGGCAACCGGGTTGCCTACCGGGCTCACCGACGTGCGGACCGCCGACACGATCGCCGCCGCCGCGAACGAGTGGCTTCGCACCGGCGTCCAGGACGATCCGCGGTTCGCGCAGAACTTCATGAACGG
>JACCSI010000102.1 GCA_013813075.1 Acidobacteriota bacterium
CCTTGCAGGAGCCCCGGCAAGACCAACACCGACGCGGCCACCAGCGCGAGCGCGCTCACGACCGACACGACCCCGATGGAGCGCAGCGGCGGATAGCCGGACCCGATGAGTGTGCCGTAGCCCAGCAGCGTGATGCCTCCTGCCAGCAGAATCACCGGGCACAGCTCCGACACTGCTTTGTGAATGTTTTGACCATCGCGGTAGTGGTGCACAAGATGTACGCCGTAGTCGACACCGATCCCGACGAAGCTAATCACGGCAAACACCGAGAAGAGGTCGAGCTCGAACCCTGCGGCACCAAGGAGTCCCGCAGCCCACAACAACCCCAGCGCGGTTGGCACCATCGTCAGCAACGTCAGCCGAACATCACGGAAGGTGGCGAACACCAGGGTCAATACGATGGCCGTGCCAACCCCGAGTCCGCGAAGAAACTGCGGCACGAACTGGGCACTGAGCTCGCTGTTCACGATCGGGATTCCCGTCAAGACCGTCCCGCCGCCCGCAGCCGCGACTGCGTCATGAATCGCGGCGATCTGCTCGGGGGTTTTCGGAAATACGTAGGACGCCAGCACCCATCCGTTTTCGGTGCGTGCTACAAAGCGGCCGACGACATCTCCGAGGCCGTGCGTCATGAAGCCCTCCCACGTGAGCGCACTGTCAGGGTCAATCATGCGCGGCAAGCGGGCGATGAACTGGTCAAAGGTCCGTGGGAGAAATCCTGCAGCCAGAGCCGACTGCTCCAGCCCCGAAGTCACGGTGTCGATGTCTGGTACTCCAGCGCGGATGGTCTTCTTTCGAGCGGTCTGGGCGCGTTGGGACGGTAACAAGGCAGACGCGGCCTGGAGGCCCACGTCCGGTGCGATACGACGTATCGCGGCGGCAAGTGCCTCGTCAGCGGTCAGCAGTGTTTCCAAATCGGCCCCTTCAGCCAGTGCCACGAAGATGTCGCTGGGTAAGCCAAACGCCTGGGTCACCTCCTCGAGTAACACGGCACCCTTGGTCACGGAGCGCAGGCGTTCCAGCGTTGGGTTCACGCGCAGCGTCGTCGCAAAGTAGCCCAGGATGAGCGTGACGATGACGGCAACGCCGAGTATGCCGCGCCGATGATGCAGCACGGCGTCCGCGACCCGAGGCATCGTCAACGGCGTCGGCAATCGACGGGGTGGATGCGCCGGCAGTGACGCCGGCACCATCACCAGCGTGAGGGCGCCGCACACCACCATGCTCAGACCGATGAGAAGCCCCAACTGCTCGAGACTGGGAAAATCGACAACGATCAGGCCGAGAAAGGTGGCGGCAGTGGTCCACATGCCTAGCAGCATGCTGGCAGAGGGCGCCGCGAGTGCGCCAATGGCCCCTTGCGGGTCGAGCCCGCGCGCCAGCGCGTTGCGGTACGCCACATAGAGCAGCACGACGCCGTCGACACCGAGCCCGAACAGCATGGCCGAAGCGCCCGTGGCAGCGGCGGACAACGTCGCCCCGGCGAGCCCGAGGACCCCGAGTACGATCAGCAATGCGACAGCCGACGGCACTGCCCCGATGAGCACCAATGACGGGCTGCGAAACACGAAGAACAGCAGCGGCAAGATGAGCGCCAGCGAGCCAATGCCGTTGACGATGCTCTCCCGTCGCACCACGGCCTCGGCCTCGATGGCAATGCGGTGGCCTCCGGCGAATTCGACCGTGAGCGGCGGACGCACGTCTTCGCCGCCGGTCCCGACGTGCTGCGCTTGCTCACGCTCGATGGCCCGCAGCCGCTCGAACAACGCATGCGCAAACGCGGTGTCGTAGGGCGGGAAGACCGGACGTGCGACGACCAGTCGTTGGCGGCCGTCCCGCGACAGATACCCGCCATCGGTGCTGCCAATCGGCAGCACCATCTCAGCGCCACTCAGTTGACGACGCAAGAGGTCGTGAACCCCGAACGGGTCGTCCTTGATCAACGCCGCAATTTCCGGCGACGGTATGGCGAGCAACTCGCGCATGGACGCAAGAAGGGCCGGCATTGCCGCAGGCTGCAGCCGCGCGAGAACCTGCGACAGTGAGCCTTCGTCAAGCAGCATCAACTCGCGCTCGGCCAGCCAGGACCAATCCCGCGAGGTGTCCACGTGACCGCTGTCCACATGCGCCAGCTCCGGTGCGGCGCGCAACGCGGCGACCCAATGACTAATCTGGTCGTCGTAATCAGCGATCGCGGCGCCCTCGGGGGCGCTGAAGATCACGTAAAGATCGTCCAAGGTGCCGAATCGTTCGAGAAACGTCCGGAACGCCTGGAGTGGCTTGCCCGACGACGGCAGCAAGCGCAGGACATTGGCGTCGAGGCGGAGCTGCTGCAGGCCAATGAACGACGCGGCAACGAGACACCCCGCGCCGATAAACACCAGGGCACGGCGACGGTGGGCCCATGTGACGACGCCTGAAAACGACAGGGCCATGAAGCCGTGCGAGTATATCAACCGATGCACGTGCTTCTCCTCCGCCCGGTCCCAAGCAGCGAACGGTTCGGTCTCGGTCCGTTCTTCCGCATCGAGCCGCTCGGCATGGAGTACATCACGGCGGCGCTTGAAACCGCCGGGCACGAGGTGACGATTGCCGATCTTCGATTTGGCAAACCCGTCGAGTACTACATTCGCAGCGCTCGCCCCGGCCTCGTTGGCATTGCCGGGATGCATGCGCTCGAAACGGACAACGTCCTGGAGCTTGCGGCGCGGGTGCGGCGCGCGTCCCCCGACGTCCCGATCATCATTGGTGGCCACACGGCGTCGGCGTATCCCGCCCCGTTTCTTTCCCGCGACGTCACCGCTGTCGTCGTCGACGACGGCGAGCGTGCCGTGCCGCGCGTCGTCGCGGCCCTGGAATCAGGCACGCCGCTCACTGCCATTGCGGGCCTTGTGCTGCGCGACGACTCCGGTGCACACGTCAGAACCCAAGGCGAGCTGGGGACGCTGGCGCTCGACGCCGTTCCGCGGCCGTCACGACGCCACGTCGACACGCGGCGCAAGGAATACGCGTGTCTCGCTCATCGTCCGGTGTGGCTGATTGAGACAGCGCGTGGCTGCCCATTTCGCTGCTCGTTCTGCTCGATCTGGCAGCTGCATGGCCGGACCGTACGCGAACGGTCGATCGGCTCGGTCGCCGACGACTTCATGGCCGTTGGCGACGACGTGTTCGTTGCCGACGACCTGTTCTGGTACCACCCGGCGCGAAGTCTCGCGCTGGCCGAGGAACTGAAGCGTCGCGGTGTCAGAAAGCGGTGGATCCTCGTGCAAAGCCGCGTCGATCTGGTCGCACGCCAGCCCGAT
>JACCSI010000121.1 GCA_013813075.1 Acidobacteriota bacterium
AGGCGCGCGGGCACCGTGTCCGCTGCCTGGCTCGACGTCCGGAGGTGGTCCAGCACAAGGCGGTGGCTCCGACCCAAGTTGTCGCAGGAGACCTCCTTGACCCATCGACGCTGGACGCCGCCCTCGATGGCGTCACCGTGGCGTACTACCTCGTGCACTCGATGGGTGCGACGGGGTCGTTCGAGGTGGCGGACCGCGAGGCGGCAAGAAATTTCGGACGAGCCGCAAAGGTCGCCGGCGTCCGCAGAATCGTCTATCTGGGGGGATTGGGCAGCGACGAGGACACGCTGTCGCCTCACCTGCGCAGCCGACACGAGGTCGGACAGATCCTGCGCGACTCGGGCGTGCCGGTCCTCGAATTTCGCGCATCCATCGTGATTGGCTCCGGAAGTCTTTCGTTTGAATTGATCCGCGCGCTCGTCGAGCGCCTGCCGATCATGATCACCCCCAAGTGGGTTGGCGTGCCCGCACAGCCGATCGCCATCGAGGACCTGCTCGAGTATCTTGCTGGCGGGACTGGAATTGTCTCCCGCGACAGACCGCATTTACGAGATCGGGGGCATCGATCGCGTGTCCTACGCCGACCTCATGAGGGCGTATGCGCGCCAGCGGGGCCGACGGATCCGCATGATTCCCGTACCCGCGCTGACTCCCTACCTGTCGAGTTTGTGGCTGGGGCTCGTCACACCGCTCTACGCGCGCATTGGCCGCAAGCTGATCGAGAGCATTGTCCACCCCACGGTGGTTCGTGACGACGCGGCCCTTCGGGCCTTTGCGATTCGTCCGATGGGCGTCGACGACGCGATGAGGCGCGCCTTTGTTCATGAGGAGGCAGAGTTCATCGCCACGCGTTGGTACGACGCGATGTCTTCCGCCGGAGAGCCGCGCCAGTGGGGCGGGGTGCAGTTCGGCTCGCGCCTCGTCGACTCTCGAACGGTCGGCGTCAGCGTCCCGCCGGCGCTCGCCTTCAAGGCGATTCAACGCATTGGCGGCAACACTGGCTGGTACGCCTGGAACTGGCTCTGGCGCCTGCGCGGCGCGCTGGACCTGGTCGCCGGTGGCGTGGGCATGCGGCGGGGGCGACCCGCTGGTGCGGCGCTTCGCGTCGGCGATGCCCTGGACTTCTGGAGGGTTGAGGCGATTGAACCCGACCATCGCCTGCGGCTGGCGGCGGAGATGAAATTGCCAGGACGCGCGTGGCTCGAATTCGATGTGACCGGGGACGCGGCGTCAGCCGTGATCCGCCAGACCGCGATCTTCGATCCGGTGGGACTGCTCGGGCGAGCATATTGGTATGCGCTTTACCCGTTGCACCACCTGGTGTTCTCCGGGATGCTGCGCGGGGTCGCGCGCGCTGCACAGCAAGAGTTGATCCGGGACATGACCCCGCCTCGCACCTCGCAGTCCGGTTCGTGAAAGGCAATCGACGGGTCGTTGTCACACAGGCGACAAAGCTGTCGCCGGAGGCTGCTCGGCGTTGCTCGAACACGCGCGCGCAGAGATAATCGCCACCGGCGCGCCAGAAACCTCGTGCACCCCGGACTGGACCGACGCGTGGTAGCGGCGTTCGCCGGCGATAATGTGACAGCGGTCCCCGCTGAGCGCTCGGTCCTTAAATATCGCGTCGAAGAGATCGGGCGACGAGTTATAACCAGATGCATCGCTGACGCGCGAGAGCCTCGTCGATGTGTGGAGCAGAACCTATGAACGCACGGACCGCGGAAATCCTGGCGTGCCTCGACACGCAGATGGCCGACTTTCGCGCCGCGATTGACATGGTGCCGCCCGCGCAGCGGGAGTCTCGTCCCTCGCCGGATCGCTGGAGCGTCGGGGAGATCGTGGAGCACGTGGCGATGACCGAGCGGATGCTGACCAAGGCCTGTGCACGGCAACTTGCCGCATCGCGCGAAGCGGGTCTCGCCGAGGAAACCGACACCTCGTCCATTCTCGAGCTGATGCCCATCGAGCAGATCGCGAATCGCGAACGCCGGTTGGATGCGCCGGAAAGGCTGCGACCAAAAGGCGTGGACACGGAGACCTCGTGGCGCGAGCTCGAGAGCGCGCGTGCGGCGTTTCGCGAGTTCGTGACCTCGTGTGATGGTCTGGCGCTAAGCCAGGTATCCTTCCCGCATCCGGCGCTTGGACCCCTGAACCTGTATCAGTGGTTGCTCTTCACTGCTGGACACCAGGCACGGCATGCCGCGCAAATTCGCGAGATTGCCACCGATGCCGTTTAAGAGTCAGGCGCAGCGACGTAAGTTCGCGGTGCTCCTCGTGGAGGGCAAGATCGCGCCCGACACATTCGAGGAGTGGAACCGCGAAACGGGCGGCGCCAGGCTGCCGGAGCGGGTCGTCCGCAAGTCGGCGACAAAGGCGCGCGTCAGAAAGAAATCCGCCGCGAAAAAATCCACGACGAAGAAATCTGCAAAGAAGAGGTCCGCCAAGAAGAACCCGGCAAAGACGCTCGCCGCACGGAAGAATGTGGCAAGGAAGAACGCTGTGAAACGGCCGAGGCGCGGATAGTCAGATTTGGTTGAGCAGGTCGCCAAGCAGCGCGTCCTGCCACTCGAGCACCGTGCGCAGATCGAGCACCAGGCGGTCGTCCTCGATCCGCGCGATGACCGCTGGATCCAGTCGCCGCAGTTGCTGTTCGAGCGCGTCGGCGGGAACCCCAGGCCGTTCCAGGCCCAACAGGACGGTCGGTAATTCGACACCTGGTGCGCTCCCACCTCCGACCGCCGAGGCGCCAGGGACCCGAGACACCCTCCACGCCGGAGCGCGGAGACGAGCGCCCAGAGCCACGGCCCGGGCGTCAATCTGCTCAGCGCCGGCGTGCAGCATCCGCGCGACCGGGACGGTTTGCGCGGCACGGCCGGCACGATATTCCAACAACGTGCCTTCGAGCGCTGCAAGCGTCAGCTTGTCCACGCGCAACGCACGCATCAGCGGATGGCAGCGCAAGGCATCGACAAGGGCGCGCTTGCCGACGATGAGGCCCGACTGCGGACCGCCGAGGAGCTTATCGCCACTGAAGCACAGAAGGTCGACGCCCGCGGCGATCGACGACTGCACCAGCGGTTCCCACGACAATGATGCGAGCAGGCAGCCACTGCCA
>JACCSI010000127.1 GCA_013813075.1 Acidobacteriota bacterium
CAATAAGGTCGCTGAATGCGCCCGTCGCTTCGAGCTGATCGATGAAGGCATTCAGGTCCTCGGCGCGGCGGGCCATCACGGTCACCGCCACGAGCAGCCGGCCCTCCTCGTCGAGTTGTGGCTGCACCGCGGTAATCCGCACGTCTGCGGGCAGCGTTTCCTCGAAGCGATTGAACAAATCGGTCCACGAGAATGCGCGGCGTGCGATCAACTGATTCGCCTCGCGGGCGGACATCTGTATTGCGTCGACTTCCTTGTTGTTGAGCGACTGCGTGGTGGCGCGCGCCTTGTCACGCAGCTGCGCCGTGTTGGTCTCGGCGAGCTGAGCCTGACCGCTGAGCTCGGCGTTGCGCCGGTTCAGCGACACCACTTGCAGGACGTTGAACACCGTCAACGCCGCCACCATGATGACGCCAACAGCGAGACCGAACCGAATCGCGCGGTCGTTATAGAAGGGCCGGGTGGCGAGATTCGTTCGCAGCATTTCAGGCCACCACCCGTTCCCTCAGCAGGACGCCGACGAGCGGCGCCAGTGCTGCGAGCACGTCGGGCGATGCGGTGATCCGATCCCCCAGCGTCGCGGCCGCCCGGGGATCCACGGCCTCGACGCGAATCTCGAGACGCTCTTCGAGACTGCGGCGAACGGCCTCTGGCCCTCCAGGAACCACGGCACTGCCCGCTAACAGCACGTGCGTGAATCCGATGCCCTTCAAACGGTCTTCGTAATACATCGCGGTCTGATGCACCACATCGGCCAAACTGCCCTCGGTCTCTTCCTCGCGATTGCGAAAAAATATAACGTGGCGATCGCGCAGGACGGCGAGCGTGGTGTACGACGGCGTCGCATGCACCAGAAGCCAGTCGCCGGACGGCGAGGCCGAGCCGGCCAGCACACCATTGATGATGCTGCTGGTCGCGACGTCGACGAGACCCGCGTGGACCCCAGCTGCTGCGCAGACCTGTTCGTACTGCTCGATCACGTCGGCGCGTGCGACCGTCACGATAAATTCCTGGCCTCCCTCCGGCAACGTGGCGCCCGGGGTGTAGCTGAGCACGGCCTGCTCGATCGGAAACGGCGCGCTCTTGCGCACCTGCCAGCGCACCAGCTCGAGGAGATCGGTGCTGCTAGGCGGCACGTTCTCGAACCGCACCAACGACACCTTGGCCACGGTGTCCGGAACCACCAGGGCGGCGCGCCGCACGCGGGTGCCAAGCTGGCCGATGGCGTCAGTCAACGCGCGCACCACCGCGGGCACATCGGCAATGTTCGACGCGGCCAGCGTCGGGACGACCGCGCCGGGCGGCAGCGGAACGATTGTGTGTGCCGCGACGGTGGCGGCGTTTCCTCGCCACGTCAGACGCGCGGCGGCCACGTGCCCGGCCTCGATCTCGATGGCCACATCCGGCGGAACCGGTTGAAACAGGCCAAGGCTCATTCGACGAAGGTGACCTTGTTCACCTCGCGCAGCGTCGTCAGGCCGTCCATGACCCGTTCGACGGCCGAGTCGCGCAGCAGTCGCATCCCCTGATCGCGCGCCGCCCGTTTCAATTCAGAGATCGGACGACGCTCAAGAATCAGCTCGCGGATGTGGTCGGTCAGATCGAGCAGCTCACAGATCGCCATGCGCCCCTTGAAGCCGGTGCCGCCGCAATCGATGCAGCCGGCGCCCTCGTAGAACGTGTGGGTGTGTTCGAGCTCGGGATCCATCGCCGACTCGATCAGCATCTCTCGCGAGATGCGCACGGACGCCTTGCATGATTCACAGATTTTTCGGACCAGTCGCTGCGCCATTACGCAGTTGAGCGCCGAGACGAACTGATACGGCTCCACGCCCATGTTGAGGAACCGGCCCAGGACATCGAAGACATTGTTGGCGTGGACCGTCGTAAACACCAGGTGACCGGTCAGCGCCGACTGAATCGCAATCTGCGCGGTCTCGGCGTCGCGAATCTCCCCGACCATGATCTTGTCGGGGTCGTGACGCAAAATCGAACGCAGACCACGCGCAAAGGTCAGACCCTTTTTCTCGTTGATGGGAATCTGCGTGATCCCTTTCAGCTGATATTCGACCGGATCTTCAATCGTGATGATCTTGTCTTCGACCGAGCGAATCTCCGCCAATCCGGCATAAAGCGTGGTGGTCTTACCGCTGCCGGTGGGGCCGGTCACCAGCACCATGCCGTACGGCTCGCGAATATATTTGCGAAAGCGCCGCAGCTCCGGCTCGGGGAAGCCGAGAATTTCGAGACGGAGCTCGGTGAACTGTTCACTGATCGATTGCTTATCGAGAATTCGAATGACGGCGTCTTCGCCGTGCGCGCTGGGCATGACCGACACGCGAAAGTCGATCGTCTTGCCAGGGACCCGCAGCTTGAAGCGGCCGTCCTGCGGCACGCGCTTCTCAGCGATGTCGAGTTCGGCCATCACCTTGATGCGCGAGATGATCGAGCTGTGGAAGCGCTTGGCAATCGGGCGCATCGCCGCTTGCAGCACGCCGTCGATGCGGTACTTGACGTAGACCGCATCGTCCTGGGTCTCGATGTGAATGTCACTGGCGCGCCGCTGGATCGCGGTGTAAATCGTCGAGTCGATCAGGCGGATGATCGGGCTGATGTCGCTCGTGAGACGTTCGACCGTCAGATTGTCGTCGGCGTTGTCGTCCTCTTTGAGCAGCTGAATCTGGAACTCTTCGGTCGCATCATCCAGTACGCGCTGCGAGCTTTCGCTCTTCTTGAGGATCGCCTCGATGGCCGAGCGCGCCCCGACCATGACCCGCACCGGCGTCCCGAGCAGCACGCGCAACTCGTCGATCATCGGC
>JACCSI010000133.1 GCA_013813075.1 Acidobacteriota bacterium
GTTTGAAGATCTGCGGCGCCTGCGGCAAGGCGAAGAACTCGCCGGGATGGACACGACTCGGGACGAGAAAGTCGCGTGCGCCTTCCGGCGTTGACTTGGTCAGGATCGGGGTTTCAATTTCCCAGAACCCGCGATCGTTGAAGTAGTTTCTGAGCGCGAGCGTAATCCTGTGGCGCAAACCAATATTGGTCTGCAGCCTGGGCCGTCGCAGATCGAGATAGCGATACTTCAAGCGGACTTCTTCGGAGACGTTGGCGTCCTCGGTTATCGGGAACGGCGGTGTTCGGGCCTCGTTCAAGATGCGGACGCTGCTGGCGCGCACCTCGACCTGACCGGTGGGCGCATTCGCATTCGTGGTTTCTGGCGAGCGGCGTTCGACGCGACCCGTCACCGCGATGACATACTCCGCACGCAACCGTTTCGCCCGCTCGAGCAACTCGTCATGGCCTTCGACGACAACCTGCGTATGACCATCGCGATCGCGCACGTCGATAAACAGCAGCGACCCGAGATCGCGAACCTTGTGGACCCATCCAAGCAGCACGACATCGGTGCCGACATCCGACGCACGCAGGGCGCCGGCGGTGTGGGTGCGAGAAAGACTACCGAGTTGTTCAGCCATGCTTTCGTATGAACGTTGCGACGTCGGCTCGCGGCATCAGTTGCTGCTCGCCGGTCGACAGATTCTTGACCGCCACTTCTCCACGCGTGGTTTCGTCCGTCCCGACAATCGTGACGAAGCGAATACCCCGCGAGTCCGCGTATTTGACTTGCTTGCCGATTTTGTCGGTGTCGGGATAGACATCAACGCGCAGACCGGCGGTGCGCAACTCCCCCGCTAGTCTTATCGCATCTGCCACCGTATCCGCATTCCAGATGGTGACCATCACCTGCGCAGCAGTTGCCCCCACGACAGGTGGAAACATTCCGCGGGCGTTCATCACCACCAGAATCCGCTCGAGGCCCAGCGAAATCCCGCACGCCGCCACTTGGCTTCCCAGGAACATGCCGACGAGCTCGTCGTAGCGGCCGCCTCCACCAAGGCTGCCAGTCAGATCCGGAACGGCGATCTCAAAAATTGAGCCGGTGTAATAGGACAGCCCGCGCGCAAGGCTCGGATCGAGTCGAATCCTGCCGCGGGCTCGACTTGCGTCGCTCAGGCGGACGATGTCTTCGAGCTCGGACACACCTCGCAACCCAGCCTCGTGCCCCTTCATGTCCGTTCGGAGCCTGCGAAGCACGTCATCGTTGGTCGCCGCACCGCCGGTCGCAAACAGCTGGACCAAGTTCGCGGCGTCGGCTTCAGCCAGCAAGGCTCGCGACGCCAGCTCCGCAGTCACCCCGTCCGGGCCGACCTTATCGAGCTTGTCCAACGTGATCAGCGCCTCGCCATGTTTGGCGACCGCGACACCCGCCGCTTCGAGCAGGCCACCGAGCGCCTTGCGGTGATTCAAGCGGATGGTGAATGCGCTGAAGCCAAGACGTTCGAGCACTTCTGCGGCCGCGCCAAGAAGCTCAGCCTCGACCACCAGTGACGTGGAGCCAATCGCGTCCACGTCGCACTGATAAAACTCCCGGAAGCGCCCCTTTTGCGGTCGATCGGCGCGCCACACCGGCTGAACCTGGTAACGTTTGAAAAACTTCGGGAGCCGCTCGCGATATTCGGCGACGACGCGTGCGAGCGGCACGGTCAAGTCGTAGCGCAGCGCCAGGTCCGCCTCGCCGGTCTTCCCCTCTTCCCCGCGCTTGAGAATACGAAAGATGAGGCGATCGCCCTCTTCCCCGTACTTCCCCATCAACGTCTCGATATTCTCGACCGCCGGTGTTTCGAGCGGCTCGAACCCATAGCGTTGATAGACGTCGGCGATGACGCTCATCACGTACTGACGACGACGGACGTCGTCAGGCAGGAAGTCGCGCATCCCGCGCGCCGGATTCGTATTCATGAACGTTGAACGTGAAGGCGTAACTTCGATACGGACTAGATCTTGGGCAACGTGACGCCGCGCTGATTCTGGTACTTGCCAGCCTTGTCCTTGTAAGACACCTCGCACGGCTCGTCACTCTGGAAAAACAACACCTGCGCGATGCCCTCGTTGGAGTAGATCTTTGCGGGAAGTGGCGTCGTGTTCGAGATTTCAATCGTCACATGCCCTTCCCACTCCGGTTCGAAGGGCGTGACGTTGACGATGATGCCGCACCGCGCGTACGTCGATTTACCGAGACAGATGGTCAGCACGTCGCGCGGGATGCGGAAGTACTCAATCGTCCGGGCGAGCGCAAACGAGTTGGGTGGCACAATGCACGAATCCGCCTTGATATCGACGAACGACTTCGGGTCGAATCGCTTGGGATCGACCACCGTGTTATAGACGTTCGTAAACACCTTGAACTCGTCGGCGACGCGCGTGTCGTAACCGTAGGACGACAGCCCGTACGACACGACGCCCTCACGCACCTGACGGTCCTCGAACGGCTCGATCATGCCGTGCTCGCGCGCCATCTTTCGAATCCATCGATCGCTCTTAATGGCCATTGGAGAATCTGCGAAACAATTGCGCACGGTGGTCGCACCATCGGGGCGCGGCCGCCACCGTCTGCTACGACAATTCGAGACCGCGGAAGAAATACCCCAACTCGAACGCGGCCGTGTCGGGTGCATCAGAGCCGTGCGTCGCGTTGTTGTCAATCGAGGCGCCGAACTCTTTTCGCAGGGTGCCGTCACTGGCCTTGGCGGGATCGGTAGCGCCCATGAGATCGCGCCACTTTTTGATCGCGTCAGGGGCTTCGAGACACAGCACAATACACGGCCCCGAGGACATGAAGTCGGTCAAGCCTGCAAAGAACGGCCGTTCGCGGTGGACGTAGTAAAACCCCTCAGCTTCTCGCTTCGACATCCGGATCATGCGAAGCGTGCACACGGTAAACCCAGCGGCTTCGATACGCGCGAGGACGCGACCGGCGTATCCTTTTTTTACGGCATCGGGCTTGATGATGGCGAAGGTGCGTTCCATATAGGCCCTCGATTATAGTGCGGCTGTTTCTGCACAGGGTCGAGCGGGCCGAAACGGGAGATTGAACGCAGGGAATGCACG
>JACCSI010000155.1 GCA_013813075.1 Acidobacteriota bacterium
GTGCAGCTCACCACGGACGGTCACAAGCCCTATCTGTCGGCTGTCGAAGATGCATTCGGCGCGGACATCGACTACGCGACACTGACCAAGCTGTATGGCGCGGACCCGAATGCCGAGCGCCGCTACAGCCCGCCCGTCTGCCTTGGCTGCGAGACGAAAACGGTGCAGGGTTCACCGGACCCGAAGCACATTTCGACGAGCTACGTCGAGCGTCAAAACCTCACCATGCGCATGTCGATGCGCCGCTTCACCCAATTAATGAATGCCTTTTCCAAGAAGATCGAGAACCACTCGGCGGCCCTGGCGCTCTACTTCATGTCTTACAACTTCGGCCGCGTGCATCAGACGGTGCGCGTCACACCGGCGATGGAAGCGGGCGTGTCTGATCACGTGTGGGAAATCGAGGAAATCGTCGGCCTACTCGGCTGAGCCTACGGTAGAATTTCCTCGCGCCCATGCCGACGATAACCGTAGACGCATTGCGGCCACCCTTAAAGTGGGCTGGCGGGAAGCGATGGCAGGTTCCACACCTCATTCCGCTGTGGCGTCCTCACGCCTGTAAGCGCCTCGTGGAGCCGTTCTGCGGCGGGCTGGCGGTCACACTCGGCCTAAGGCCAGATCGGGCTGTGCTGAACGACGTGAACCCGCACGTGATCAACTTCTATCGCTGGCTGAAGCGGGGGTTGGTGTCCGATGTTCCGATGGAGAACGCGGAGCAGGTGTTCTACCGGAACCGTGACCGGTTCAATGCCTTGCTGCGGGCTGGTCAAGACGACGGAGCAGAATCGGCTGGCCTGTTCTACTACCTGAATCGGACCGGGTTTAACGGCCTATGCCGATTCAACCGAAGCGGTGAATTCAATGTGCCGTTCGGTCAGTACACGCGCATCAACTATAGGCGCGACTTCTCGGCCTATCGAGACGGCTTCGAGCAGTGGTCGTTCACGATGGGCGACTTCGACTCAATACCGCTGGCGAAGGGCGACTTTGTGTACGCCGATCCGCCTTACGACGTGGAGTTTACGCACTACTCACAGGGCGGGTTTTCGTGGGACGACCAAGTACGTGCGGCCGAATGGCTGGCCCGCCATCCCGGTCCTGTGGTTCTATCCAACCAGGCCACCGCTCGGATCGTCGCGCTCTACAAGAAGCTCAGGTACTCATTAACGCTACTCGACGCGCCGCGCCGGATTAGCTGCACAGGCGACCGCACGCCAGCCAAAGAGGTTCTTGCCACTAGAAATCTATGACGCCTCGCAACACCAACACGGGCGGCGTCCTTGCAGCGATGGTCCTGCCAGCGTTGGACCGCGGCGGCTACGCCTATCAGAAGCAAGTGAAGGTCGGCCAGCGTCACGGCGGCGGAACCCACAAGGTCGATGCGGTCGCCACGAAGGGCAGCGAGACGATCTTGGTGTCGCTGAAGTGGCAACAGACGGGCGGCACAGCGGAACAGAAAGTACCGTTTGAGGTAACGTGCTTAGCGCAGGCCGTCATCGACGGACAGGCCAACAAAGCGTATCTGGTCCTCGGCGGCGACGGCTGGACTCTGCGCGACTACTACGTATCAGGACGACTCACTGAACACCTGATTCACGCCAGCCGCGTGAAGGTTGTCACCCTCGAAGCCTTCATACGACTGGCGAACAATGGCCAGCTCTAAAATCGAATTCGTGCCAAGCGCCTAGCCATACCAGTTCAAACTGACCCCACTACCCCGACAGTCGTCGCCGGGGGGCGATCGCACAGAGCAAGACCCGACGTTAGCGCAGATGCCTCGCCGACTCCGACCGGGATAAAGCCGCGCGGCAACCGGTGGCAGATCGGGCGCATTCTGGTGTCGGCCCTGCCGGTCCCTGTTCTGTCCCTTTTCTGTCCCTGTCAGGGACAAAACCAGCGTATCAATTCCGCTAAGTTCTTGATTCTTCACGGGTGGTAAAAGGGCCTGGATTAGGACTTAAAATCCTGAGCCCCTGAGGGGCGTGCGGGTTCGATTCCCGCCCCCGGCACTTGTTCAAAACGAGCGGCTCACACCCCAGGAAAATCACCGACGAGTCAAGCTGGGCGGTGCGCTCGTCGAGCGGGTGCTCCTCTCGGCGCGATCCGTCGTAGACGCGGTCGCGTTGCTCGTGGACGACCCACGTGGCCACGCGCAACCACCGCGCATGAAACCGTCCGACATTACACTCGTCGCCCACTTGGCAGGAACGGATTCGCGCAGCGGCTCAAGCCTGGCCGCTGGCGGGGCCAATGCCCGACAGCAGCACAGCGACAGCGAGGCGTGACGGAATCATTGTTGTCATCAGTGCACGCTCGCAGCGGGTTCGTCGTTCTTCATGACGCGCGAAATCAATGCGGTCAGTCGCGCTTCGTCGATGGCCAGCGGCCCGGCACTCACCGTGCCAATCTGCATCTCGACATGCACCACCACGCCACTTTCGTACGGACTGACGATCCACGAAAAGCCGCGCATGGCCACCGGCGGTGGCTCCGCATCGGGGTTCGTCTCGCGATTGAGTGCCAGCAGCATTTCCGACATCAGCCGATGGACGTCGGATTCACGCCACTCCCCTGCGCTGGCGGGCGCCAACTCGACGCGATGTGTCCTGGCGTCGGGGGTGCCACGCACCCAGATGTCCAATTCGACGGTCATTTATGGATGATGACACGGATTGAGACGATGCCGGTCGACGCGGTGTAGCCGTCCGCCGACACTTGAGCGCTGCTTGCTGCAGACTCAGGACAGGTCGTCCGGATTCGTGGTTGGGCTGTCGCACGCAAAGTTCCTGCAGATATACGCGGTCGCCTGGCCGTCGCGCATCGTCATGTCGCGGAGCCACGGCATCTGCGTGGCGGTTTGCTCTTGCCATCCACTCGGGTCGACACGCACCATCGTCGCGAACGGGCGAAATGCGCGGTTTGCCGCCCGCCACAGCACTTCGGTCGCCTCGACGTTTGCCGGTCCCACGACGACGATCTGCTCGGGGGTCGTGTAGGCCATCGACAACGCGGAGGCCATGAACGGCAGCGCACGTCCCTGCGATGCGAGACGGGCCCCAAATGCGGCAAACACCTTTTTCGCGCGCGTCTCGTAGGCGTGGTCGCCGGTCAGATGCGCCAGCTGAAGCAGGTTCCATGCGCCGACACCACTGGCGGACGGTTCCGCGCCGTCATACTCCTCTTTCATGCGTACCAGAACCGAGGGGTCCACCCCGGTCGTGCTGAACCATCCGCCGTCGTCGTCGTCCCAGAACCTGGCGTCCTGCGCCGCCTGCAGCGTCTTCGCCCACTCGAGCCAGTGCGGGTCGCCGTCGGCCTGAAACAACTCGAGCAGTCCGAAAATGAGAAACGCGTAGTCTTCGGCGTACGCCTCGATCGCCGCATCGCCCTTGCGATATCTCCGCAGGAGGACGCCGCGAACCCCGTCCCACATACGACGCTCGAGAAATCTGGCGGCGCGGACGGCCGACTGGAGGTGGCGCCGGCCCGGGTCATCTGTGGTTGCCTGCCCGAGCGCCACGCTACCGGCAAGGACACGGCCGGCGCGAGCGAAGGCGGCGACCATCAACCCGTTCCATCCGGTGAGCACTTTGTCATCGAGGTGAGGCCGCGGTCGCTGCCCGCGCGCGGCGAAGAGCGTCATCCTTGCGCGCGTCAGGGCGGCGGCGACATCTTCGGCGGTTCGGCCGATCTCTTCGGCAATGTCGCCGATGCCGCGGGCGGTGTACAAGAGGTTCTTACCGGTGAACTCGTGTTGCGGATCGAACGGCGCGTTGCCGTCAGCCAGTACGCCATACCGCAGTTCAAACGCGCGGCTGTCTTCGCCAAGCAGCGCGCGGACCTCCGCAAGGGGCCAGATGTAAAACGCGCCTTCGGTTTTCTGCGCGCTCCCGGCCGCCTCGGGCGGCACGCTGTCCGCGTCCTCCGCCGAGTAGAAACCACCATCAGCGTCGGTCATGTCGCGGCGGACGTACTGCAGCGTGTCTTCGGCGATCTGCGCGAAGAAGGGATCCGCGGACGCCTGCGCCGCCTCGAGATACGCCAGAACCAGTTGGGCTTGATCGTAGAGCATCTTCTCGAAGTGCGGCACGCGCCAGTTGCCGTCCACCGCGTAGCGATGGAACCCGCCCCCGATGTGGTCGCGCATGCCCCCGAGCGCCATCGCGCGCAGCGTCTTCAACACGATGTCGCGCGCCTGGCCATCGCCGGTTCGCGCGTACTCCCGCAGCAGGAACAACAACTCGCTCGGGCGCGGAAACTTGGGGGCGTCGCCGAATCCGCCGCGTCGCGCATCGAACGCGCTCGTGAACTGTCGCAACGTCGACGCCAACGCTTCCGGCCCAGGCACCACGGTCCGCCCCGAGACCGACGCCCCACCCCCTGACATCTCGGCCAGGCGCTCGACGATGTGCACCGAAGACTGCAGCACTTGCGGGCGTTCGTCGCGCCAGGCGCGTGAGATTTCGGCGAGCACCTCGCGAAACCCCGGCCGGCCCCACTGGCTCGTCGGCGGGTAATAGGTGCCTCCATAGAACGGGCGCAACTCGGGCGTCAGCCACACGCTCATCGGCCAGCCGCCCGACCCGGTCGTCGCCTGGATGAACGCCATATAGACGCGGTCCACATCAGGCCGCTCCTCCCGATCGACTTTGATGGAAACGAAATCGCGACCGAGCATCGTCGCAATC
>JACCSI010000161.1 GCA_013813075.1 Acidobacteriota bacterium
CCCCTTCTGCGCGATGCAACTATGCGACATGGGCGCCGACGTAATCAAGGTGGAGCCGCCCGGGGGCGATTCCGCACGCGGCATGGCCGGCGCGCGCGGGAGCGACAGCGCCGCCTTCAATGCCGTGAACCGCGGGAAGCGGGGCGTGGTTCTCGATCTGAAAACGCCGCCCGGCCAGGAGGTCTTCCGCCGTCTGCTGTCCCGCGCCGACATCCTGATAGAGAACTACAGGCCTGGGGTGATGCGGAGCCTCGGTCTCGACTACGCCGCGGTTGCCCCACACTACCCCGCGCTGATTTACACGTCGATTTCCGGATACGGACAGACCGGACCCGACGCCGCGCAGGGTGGCTTCGATCTGATCGCGCAAGGCGTATCAGGCATCATGTCGGTGACCGGTGAGCCTGGCAGGCCTCCGGCAAAATGCGGCGTGCCGCTCACCGACCTGGGCGCCGCGCTGTTCGCGCTGACCGCCATTCTGGCCGCCCTGCACTATCGAAGCACCACCGGGCGTGGCCAACAGATCGACGTCGCCCTCGTGGACGCGGGTGTCGCACTGAGCGTCTGGGAAGCAGCCCAATACTTCGGCGACGGCGTCATTCCCGAACCGCTCGGGTCAGCGCATCGGCTGCTCGCGCCGTATCAGGCCGTCCGCTGCGCCGACGGTTACATCACTCTCGGTGCTGGTAACGATCGACTGTTCGAGCGACTGGCGGCGCTGCTCGGCCATCCTGAGTGGGTGACCCAGCCGGAATACCTGAACGCCACGCTGCGCGTCCGTCACCGCGCGGCGCTCGTGGAGCGGATCGAAGCGCTCACGTCGCAGCACCCACGGGCGCATTGGCTCGCGCTCTTTGCAGGAAACGGTATCCCCTCCGGCCGGATCAACACCTACGCTGACGCGTTTGCCGATCGTCAGGTGCTGGCCCGGGACATGGTCGTCGAGGTCGATCATCCGACGCTCGGCCGGCTGCGGACACCCGGTTCGCCGTTGAAAATGTCAGAGACGCCGCCGCGAGTCGATCGCCGCGGACCCCTTCTCGGCGAGCACACTGCGGACGTTCTTCGCGAACTCGGATACTCGGATGAAGAGATCGCCGCGCTGCCCGTCTATCCGGCAGACACGGCGGGGGAGTGAACCCGTCCAGCGGCCAGGATCGAGGAATTAACGTGCCGGGCCATTGTGGGCAGATCCGACCACTACGCACGGCGGACACCGCGAGAAAAGAGCCTCTCACCATCTGAGCCGTGATATAGCTTGGTCATCTTGAATGAGTGATCGCAAATACAAGCAACAGGGGTATCAGGACGACGACCGCACACGCGGCCCCCGTCGTGAGGGGGAGGGCAACGGGGGACAGCGCCCAGAACGAGTCCCGGGCGCGCCCGCCGGTGCACGGCGCATCTCCTCCGAGGGCGCCAGGAACCCGAACATGCCGGGGTACCACCAGGTCGCACGTTGCGCTCGATGCGGCACGTTTGTGAATGGCGAGATTTTCTTCCTCAGCAAGTGTCCGAAGTGCGCGACCGCACTCCGGTCGTGCTCCCAGTGCGTCTATTTCGATCCGTCCGCGCGCTGGGAATGTACACAGCCGATTGCCGCCCGGCTGGTGCCAAAAGACGGGGCCAACGAGTGCAGGTTTTATTCAGCGCGCACGAGCTGGGAGCGCGAAACCTCATCGGCGCAGAGCCACAAGCCCTCGGAGCCATCGGGGGCCAAGAAGGCTTTCGACGACCTGTTCAAGTTCTAGTCGTACAATCGGCCCATGCCCCTTCTCTCGCCGCAAGACGAGCAGGTTCTTACCAAACATCTCTCGGCCATGGAAAAGCGCGTCGAAGTGGTGCTGTTTTCCCAAGCCATCGGCGGCGGAGAAAGCGGTGTGGTCGCCAAGCAGGTGCTCGACGAGGTCGCCCGGCTCAACGACAAGATCACCATTGTCGAGAAGAACTTCATTCTCGATCTCGACGACCGCGCCAAGTACGGCGTCGACAAGTCACCCGCCATCGTCATCCTCTCGGATGGGCACTACACGCGGATGCGGATGTTCGGCGCCCCGACCGGCTACGAGTTCGTGGGACTCGTCGAAGCGATCCTGATCGCCGGCACCGGTCGGGTGGATCTCGAAGAGAAGACTCTCGAGATGCTCGCCACGGTCGACAAACCGACGCACATTCAGGTCTTCAGTACTCCGACTTGACCGCACTGTCCCGGGGCGGTCGTCCTGGCACACAAAATGGCCTTCACCAGCGAACACATCACGTCATCCGCAATTGAAGCTACGGAATTCATGGATCTCTCGCGTCGTTTCCGGGTCACCGGCGTACCAAAGACGGTGGTCAACGACACCATCGAAATCATGGGCGCGCTGCCCGAGGACATGTTCGTCCGCGCCGCACTGCAAATGCAACCGGAAGAACACGACGGAGAAGAAGACCGTGCGCTGTAGCCGCGCAATCGTCTCCTTCGTGTTCGTGCTCTTCGTCCTCTTCGTGCCCGGCGAGGCGCGCCAGGGCAAGCGGGTCTTTATCTCGGTCGACCTGGAAGGGATCTCCGGCGTCAATGCGGACGATCAGACCGCCGCCGGGCAGCCCGAATACGCGCGCGCACGCAAGCTGATGGCCGAGGATGCGAACGCCGCCATCCGCGGCGCTTTCGAGGGTGGCGCCACCGACGTCCTGGTCAATGATTCGCACGGGAGCCAGCGCAATCTTCTCCCGGAGGATCTCGACCCCCGCGCCCGGCTGATCAGTCACAGCTTCAAGCGACACGGCATGATGGAGGGTCTCGACGACTCGTTCGATGCCGTCATCTTCGTCGGCTATCACGCCAAGGCCGACGCGCCACGCGGGCTCTTTGCGCACACCGGATCGGGTGTCGTGCGCGATCTGCAGATCAACGGCCGCTCTGTTGGTGAAGGCGGCATGAACGCGGCGTTGGCCGTTTACTACGGCGTGCCGGTGGTGACCGTCAGTGGAGACGATGGTGCGATTGCGGAGGGCAAGGAATCGGTCCCGGGCGTGCGCGGCGTGGCCGTAAAACGCGCCATCAATACTCGCGCCGTGGAGCTCAAGCCGCTGGCGGCCGCCCGGCGCGAGATTCAGGAAGGCGTGCGCGAGGGGGTGGCGGGGGCCAGGAAGACCGCGCCCCAGCGCGGTCCGGTGAAGGTGCAGTTGCAATATCGCAACTTCACGTTCCCCGAAGTGGCGACCGCATTTCGGGAGATCGAGCTGGTCGCGCCGGACACCGTCGCCTTTACTCGTGACAGCATGCCGGAAGCGTATCGGCTGATTCGAGTGCTCTATCGCTTCATCAATCCCGACTGACCCGCATGCGTAGCTGCGTGCGCAGCTATGCGCGCAGCCGCGCTTGCTGAATACGGTCGGCCGCTGAAGGATCGAGCGTGGCGTCAATGCGCTCGATCGAGCCGTTGCGGAACCGTAGCTCTACATCCACGACCACGTCCACCGGCTCGCCGGCGCCGCGCATGTGCCCGGACAGCCAGCATTGCCCTTTGACGAGAGCTGCGCCGGCGTCGCCGGACTCCTCGATGTCACCACGCTGCAGCCGCGCATCGGGTAAGGCGTGCTGAAGTGCTTTGGCGGTAAATCTGTACCCGGCGGGCCCGCGCGTCAACATCAGGATCAACGGATCGCCGGGAGAGCGTCCCAGCATCTCTTCGAACGGGACGCCGTTCAGCACAAACCGTGTCTGACGCGTGAAGTGTCCATCTGGCAGGTCCATGCTACGGGCGTTGAAGAGGTCGATCAGCTGATCGACGAGTGCCGTCATGCCCTCACTGGCCGCCATCGTCCGTCCTGCAAAAGGAAGCGCGTGTCTTCCGGGACTTCCCAGCCGTCGATGGTCGGGTACGTCGGATCGCCCGGCAATGTCAGCATCGTCCGCTCATCGTCCGTGTGGAACTGTGGCTGGACCCGCGGGATGGCGACGCCCCTTGCCCAGGCGAAGAGTTCGCCACTGGTACGTTGACGACCCGCTCGCTTCAGTGTCGTCCACGTCGGCGGCGGCAGCATGATTTCGCCGCGATCGCAGCGCGCAATCGCTTCGCCCGGTGTGAGCCAGGCCAACTCGGTGGTCTCGCCGTCGTCGTGCTTGGCGTCCTGGCCCGGCGGCATGCGAACGAGGAAGAAGCGCGTGTCGTAGCGGCGGACTTCAATCTCCGGCGTCACCCAATGCGCAATCAGCAGCAGCTCGGCCGGGTCGGCGCGGACGCCGGCCTCTTCCTCGAGCTCGCGGACCGCGGCCAGGCGAAAGGCGTGCGCCTCATCTCCACCGGCGAGGGCAAGGTCCACTTCGTCCACCCGTCCGCCAGGAAACACGTTCGCGCCGGCCATGAAGGCCACCTTGTCGTTCCGGCGCACCATCAACACGTCAAACCCATGATCCGCGCCCGGCGTGTCGCGGACCACGACCACTGTCGCCGCTGGACGAAGGGTAGCAACGGGCATTCGATAAGGATACCCTTCGTCGTGCAGGAGAACCCCGGATGACCGAGATGATTCATCGCGAAGACGTGGGCGACCTCGCAGTCATCCGCCTGGCGTACGGAAGGGTGAGCGCGCTCGATACGGCGTTGTGTGAGGCGCTGTCGCAGGAACTCGGCTCGGTCGCCTCGAGCCCGGCACGCGGCGTGATTCTGACCGGGACCGGATCGGCGTTTTCTGCAGGGGTCGATCTCTTCCAGGTGTTGGATGGCGGCGCGGATTACCTGGCGCGGTTTCTCCCCGCGATGGAGACGTTCTTCCGAGCACTCCTCACCTTTCCCAAGCCGGTGGTCGCCGCCGTCAACGGACACGCGATTGCGGGCGGGTGCATCACTGCGGCGGCGTGTGACCATCGCATCATGGCCGAGGGCACCGGACGCATCGGCGTGCCGGAACTCGCCGTCGGCGTGCCGTTTCCGGCGCTAGCCTTCGAGATTGTCGGGGCGCGCGTGCAGCCGACCATGTTCCGGCAGCTGGTCTACGGCGGGCGCACGGTCCTGCCGGCCGAGGCGCTGCAGTTGGGCCTGGTGGACGAACTGTCGCCGCCCGATCTGCTGATGACGCGCGCGCAACAGGCGACCGAACAGCTCGCGCAGATTCCGGCGATCACGTTCGCGCTGACCAAGCGCACCTTTACGGAGCCGCTGCTGGCCCGCGTCCACGCCGCGGCGTCACTGAACGACGACGTCCTCCGGGCGTGGCAGAGTCCTGAGGTGCAGGCACGGATGCGCCATTACGTGGAGAAGACGGTCGGGAAAAAATAGCCACCGTCTCGATGTGCGACGTGTGCGGGAACATATCGAGAGGCTGCATGTTGATCACTTCGTATCCGGCGTCGAAGATGTGGGGCATCTCCCTCGCCAGCGCGTCAGGGTTGCACGAGACGTAGACGACGCGCGGCGCGCAAATGCGATTGAAGACACGCGCGATGACATCGGGCGTGCAGCCGTGGCGCGGCGGATCCATGATCACCACGTCAAACGACTCGTCTTCGGCTCGCTGTAGTGCATCTTCGACCCGCGAAACGACCAGGCGTACGCGCGCCGGAGAGATGCGGTTCAATCGAAGATTGGCGTCCGCGTCGTCGATCGCCTGCTGATTCTCCTCGATCGCCGTCACGTAATGGCCGCGCTTGGCCAGCGGCAGTGTAAAGAGGCCGCTGCCCGAATACAGGTCGAGAATGCGCTGCGGTTCGGTCTCGGGAATCGCATCGAGTACCAGCCTGACAATGACGTCGGCGGCATCGACGTTGGTCTGGAAGAACGCAGTAGGCGACAGCAGGTACGACAGACCGTTCACCGTTTCCTTCACGTGACTGCGACCCGACAGCCGCCTCGTCTCGCGGCCGACCATGTAAGGGACCGGACGATCGTTGATGTTCAAAT
>JACCSI010000186.1 GCA_013813075.1 Acidobacteriota bacterium
GCGTTCACCTGCCAGCTCGTCGCCCTCTACCTGTTGGCCATGTATCTTGGGCAGGTCCGCGGCACGCTCGGTGAGGAGGCGCGCCGCAAACACATCGCCGATCTCATCCGCTTGCCCAACATCCTTGAACAGGCGTTGAAGACGGGGAAGCAGATCGAGGAAATCGCCGGTCGCTTCTACAACCGGACGGACTTTCTGTTCCTGGGCCGAGGTATCAACTACCCGATCGCCCTCGAGGGCGCGCTGAAGTTGAAAGAAATTTCGTACATCCACGCCGAAGGCTATCCAGCGGGCGAGATGAAGCACGGTCCAATTGCGCTCATCGACGAGAAGATGCCAATCGTGGCGATTGCTCCCCAGGATCACGTCTACGAAAAGATGCTCGGTAACATCCAGGAAGCCAAGGCGCGCGGCGGCTCGGTCATTGCCATCACCACCTCGGGCGACGACACGATTTGGCGGATGCTGGACGGCAATACCGACTCGATCATCACACTCCCTGCCTTGCCATCCGAGCTCGCCCCGATTGCGATCGTGCTGCCGCTTCAGTTGCTGTCGTATCACATCGCCGTGCGGCGCGGCTGTGACGTGGATCAACCGAGAAATCTCGCGAAGTCGGTCACGGTAGAATAGAAGGCGTCAGCCGTCTGCCGTCAGCGCGTGCGACGCTCTCGTGGCGTGGTTCGTGTCACGCCTGATGCCTGATACCTGGCGCCTGACATGGACTTTCTCTCCTCGCTCAATACCGAGCAGCAATCGGCTGTGCTCCACACGCACGGCCCTCTCCTGATTCTGGCGGGCGCGGGGTCCGGCAAGACGCGCGTCATCGCGCATCGCATTGCGTATCTCGTGTCCGAACACATCGCGCCCGCCGACGGAGTGCTGGCGGTGACGTTTACCAACAAAGCCGCCGAAGAAATGCGGACGCGTGTCGAGGCGCTGCTCAGCACCAACTGCCGCTCGATGTGGATCTCGACGTTCCACGCGGTGTGCGCGCGGTTGCTGCGTCGCGAAGCGCACAATATCAATCTGTCGCGCGACTTCACGATCTACGACTCCTCAGATCAGCAGTCGGTCATCAAACAGTTGCTCAAGGACTACAACTACGACGAGTCGTATCAGGCACGCGCCGTGCTCAGCCGAATCAGTGGCGCCAAGAACCGCATGGAAGGGCCGGAGGTGCTCGAGAAGAGCTGGAATCCAAAGGACCGCGAACTGGCTCGGTTATACGCCGGCTATCAGGCGGCACTGAAGGAGGCGAGTGCGCTCGATTTCGACGACTTGCTCCTCAAGACGGTGCAGCTCTTCGATCAGGCGCCATCCGTGCGCGAGCGTTACGCACGCAAGTTTCAGTTCGTGATGATTGATGAATACCAGGACACCAATCGGCCGCAATACCTGTTGATCAAGCAATTGGCCAGTCTGCACAAGAATCTCGCCGTGGTCGGGGATCCGGATCAGTCGATTTACAAGTGGCGCGGCGCCGATCTGCGCAACATCCTCGATTTCGAGAGCGACTTTCCCGAGGCGTCGATCGTGCGGCTCGAACGCAATTACCGATCGACCGAGGTGATTCTCGATGCCGCCTCGGCGGTGATTGCCAACAATCGACATCGCAAAGAGAAAACGCTGTGGACCGACCGCAAGGGGGGCGCCAAAATCGCCTACTTCCGCGGCGCCGACGAGCTCGAGGAGGCGGACTTCATCACCCGCGTCGCGCGCCAGACGCTGTCAGAGGACGTCGAGAACACGATGGCGGTGCTGTATCGCACCAATGCGCAGTCGCGATCGGTCGAAGACGGACTCCGTCAGGCGAACATCGCCTACGTGGTCCTCGGCGGCGTCGGCTTCTACGAGCGCAAGGAAATCAAGGATGCCCTGTCGTACCTGAAATTGCTGCTGAACCCGTTCGACGACATCGCCCTTCGCCGCATCATCAACGTCCCGACGCGAGGGATCGGCAAAGGGGTCATGGACGCGCTCGAACAGGTCAACGTCGGCGATGCGGAAAGGGATTTGCCGCCGCTGCTGGCCGGACTGCAGCCGGCGGTCGTGTCGAACTCGCTGTGGCAGAAAATCGTCACCGTCACGCAGCAGCGCCTGTTGAATCCGCGGCAGGTCTCCTCCCTGACTGCGTTTCGGGATCTCATCGCCAAGCTGTCCGACACGGCACGCCGCGAGTCGGTGTCGATTACGTTGGGGATGGTGCTCGACCAATCCGGGTACTTGCGCGATCTGCGAGAAGACCGGTGTGAGGAGGCGGAAGGGCGGATCGAGAATCTCATGGAGCTGGTGTCGGCCGCTCGGGAGTACGAGACGCGGGAGCCCGAGCCGTCCCTGGGTGGATTTGTCGATCGTCTATCGCTGCTGTCGGATGTGGACAAGGAGCAGGGCACCCGCGAGGCGCGGGTGTTGCTGATGACGCTGCACTCGGCCAAAGGGCTGGAGTTCCCCGTCGTCGTGATGTCCGGCCTCGAGGAAGGTCTCTTCCCGCATTCGCGCGCGTCAGAAGACGAGGCCGAGCTCGAAGAGGAGCGGCGGCTGTGTTACGTCGGGATCACCCGCGCCGAGAAGCGCCTGGTGCTGACCAGCGCGGCGCGCCGCCGCGTGTTTGGAGACTACCAGGCCACTCAACCATCTCGCTTCCTCGAAGAGATTCCTGCCGACCTGTTGGAACAGGAGTTCTCGACCTATAGCTCGCCGTACGCGGCGCCGCGCGGCGGCTGGGACTACAAACCTAATCCCTATGGGCGCGGCGGATCAGGACGCAGTGGCTACAGCGGCCGTGGCAACGGCGTCGGGCGCGGCGGTGGCGTCCGCGAAGAGACCACACCGTTTGATTATTCTCAGGAGAATCAGTCAGAGCCCGGCGCGTTGGCGCCCGGACGCAAGGTCAAGCACGGTCAGTTTGGCCTGGGAACAGTACTGAGCGTCGAAGAGCTTGATGACGACATGAAGCTGGTCGTTCGCTTCACCTCGGTCGGCACCAAGACTCTCCGGGCGAAATACGCAAAACTTGAGCTCGCCTGAACGGCGCGTTCAGAGGCCTTGAATCCTCGTGATGATCGGCCGGCCGTTGCGCCTGTTTCCGTCCTGGGTTCCTTCGACGCGTTGAATCGTCACCACCAACTTCTTCTCAGCCGTCTGGCCGTCCGGCGATTTGACCTGGGCGGTCAGCGTCACATCCTTGGACACCAACTCGCCGGTAAACTTTTCGGAATCGAAGGCGGGCTGCCCAGGCTGTGCCAGCGACGCTTCGGCGGGGCCGGTGGACGACGACATCGCGGCCTTGCCTGACGCGGCCGCCTTGGTCACGCCGAGCGCATCTGCGCGCCACTTGTCCCACTCGGCCTTGAGCGTTTGTTGGGCCGGGGTGAATTTGGCCGCGGGATCGCGCTCCATTTTAGCGATCGCCTCGAGCGCCGGGCGGTTCGTCGACTCGAACTCGAGCCGGCGCTTGCGGAAGTCGGCCTCGTCGTCCACGGCTTTCTGGCGTGCCGAGATCAAGCCTTTGAAATCGAGGGGGGTACGTCGCTCGTCGCTGACGTTGGTGATGTCGAAACTGCTCACCTCGCCGTGCTCGCGCGGGTTGAACTGGACGGCCGAGATTCGTGCCAGCGTCTCGTTGTCGCGAGTCCGCGCGGCGCGGAAAAACTGCGACAAAAACTGCTGTTCGGGCGGCTTGGAACAGGCGGCGCCAAGCAGCGCCAGCGGGGCAAGAACCAGCGCGATCGCCAGGGTCCCGCGAATTCTGGGGTAAAACATGTGTCCCTCCGGACGAAGACGGGCGTGAACGCCGCCTTCACCGGTGGAAATTACTCTGCTTCGGGATTCTCCACAAGGGGCTCTTCGGGCCCGACGATGACTTCCCGATCGACCAGCGCAACTGACACCACGCTATCGTCATCCTCCAGGTCCATCAGGCGGACGCCCTGGGTCGCGCGCCCAATCGTGCGGATGTGCGCCGCCGGTGTGCGGAGAATCTTGCCCTGCTGGGTGATCACCAGCAATTCCTCGTTCTCGTGCACCTGGGCGATGTTGACGACGACGCCGTTCTTGTCCGTGATCTCGAGATTCTTGAGGCCGACCCCACCGCGGCTCTGCGCCCGGTATTCGTAAAGGTCGGTACGTTTGGCGTAGCCCTTTTGCGTGACGGTGAGGAGGGTACCACCCGGCTTGACCACCTCCATCGCCACCACGGCGTCGCCCTCGCGGAGTTGGATGCCACGGACGCCATACGCAGTACGGCCCATGCCGCGCACATCGCTTTCCGGGAACCGAATCGCCATGCCCATCCGGCTGCCGATGAAGATCTCGCTGGCATTGTCGGACATCTGCACCGCAATCACCGCGTCGTCGTCCTCGATGCCCATCGCGATGATGCCGCCGGCGCGCGGATTGCTGAATGCGGACAGCTCGGTCTTCTTGATGGTGCCGTTACGCGTGCCCATGACGATGAAGTGGGCGTCGTCGAACTCCTTGACCGCGAGCATCGACGCAATTTTTTCGCCCGCTTCCATCTGCACGAGATTGGCGATCGCCTTGCCGCGACCGTCCGCCCCGACATCCGGAATCTCGTGGACTTTGAGCCAGTAGGCGCGGCCTCGGTCCGAAAACACCATCACGTAGGCATGCGTTGAGGCGACGAACAGGTGATTGACGACGTCCTCGTCGCGCGTGCGCATGCCGATGCGCCCCTTGCCACCGCGCTTCTGGTTGCGATACGTCGAGATCGGCGTGCGCTTGATGTAGCCGGTATCGGTGACCGTGATCGCGACATCCTCGTCGGCAATCAGATCCTCGATCCGGAAGTCACCTTCGGCATCGACGATGGTCGTCCGCCGCGCGTCGCCGAACTTGGTCTGAATGTCGCGCAGTTCCTTGATGATGATGGCGAGCAGCAGCTTTTCGCTGGCGAGAATGTCGCGCAGGCTGGCGATCAAGGTCACGAGCTCGGCCAGCTCGCCGAGAATCTTCTGGCGCTCGAGGCCGGTGAGCCTCTGCAGCTGCATATCGAGAATCGCCTGCGATTGCACGTCGCTGAGGCCAAACCGCGCGATCAAACCGACTTTGGCCTCGGCCGGATTCTTCGAGCCGCGAATCAGCGTGATGACGGCATCGAGGTTGTCCAGCGCGATGCGCAGGCCATCGAGGATATGCGCCCGCGCTTCGGCCTTGCGCAGCTCGAACTCGATGCGGCGGCGAATGACGGCGCGCCGGAACTGAATGAACTCCTCGATCACTTCGAGCAGTGACAGCACGCGGGGCCGGCCGCCGACGATTGCCAGCGTGATGATGCCGAACGTCTGCTGGAGCTGCGTGTGCTTGTAGAGGTTATTGAGCACCACCTCACCGACTTCGCCACGCTTCAGTTCGATGACGACGCGCATGCCGTCGCGGTCGGACTCGTCGCGGATGTCGGAGATGCCCTCGATGACCTTGTCGCGCACTAGATCCGCGATGCGCTCCTGCAGCTTGGCCTTGTTCACCTGATACGGAATCTCTGTGATGATGATCTGCTGCCGATCACCCTTCTTCATCGGCTCGATGTCGGCCTTGGCGCGCATCTGGATGGCGCCACGGCCGGTCAGGTACGCGTCATGAATGCCGGCGCGGCCGATGATGAGGCCGCCGGTGGGGAAGTCCGGTCCGGGGATGCGTTGAATGAGGCCGCGCAGCTTTTCTTCCTTGCTGAGCCGCGGCGCGCCGGCTTCGGAGGGATTGGCGCCGTCACCGGTGGTGTTTTCGAGCAACCAGATGACACCGTCACAGACCTCGCGCAGGTTGTGTGGTGGAACGTTGGTCGCCATGCCAACGGCGATGCCCGTCGATCCATTGACGAGCAGGTTGGGAAAGGGTGTCGGTAAGACCCTGGGTTCTGTGGTCGTCTCATCGAAGTTCGGAACGTAGTCGACCGTGTCCTTGTCGAGGTCCAGCATCATCGACTCGGCCAGTGCTTCGAGGCGCGCCTCGGTGTACCGGTAGGCGGCCGGGGAGTCGCCGTCGACCGAGCCGAAGTTGCCCTGGCCGTCCACCAGGGTGTATCGCATGTTGAAGTCCTGCGCGAGACGAACGAGGGTGTCGTATGCGGGGGCGTCGCCGTGCGGATGGTAGTTGCCGATGACTTCGCCGACCACCTTGGCGCATTTGCGATAGGCCCGGTTCGACGCAAGACCCATCTGCCGCATCGCATACAAGACCCGGCGATGCGCAGGCTTGAGCCCGTCGCGCACATCCGGCAGCGCGCGCCCGATGATCACGCTCATGGCGTAATCCAGGTACGAGCGCCGCATCTCGTCTTCGATTTGTACGGGGATTCTTTGTTCTGTGCTCATTCAGGACTTGGCGATCAGGATCAGTTGCGCAAGGACCGGCGGGTCGTTCGACCGGGGCGTCGCCTAAATATCTAGATTTCGAACATCGAGCGCGTGTTCCTCGATGAACTTCCGCCGCGGCTCCACCTGGTCGCCCATCAAGGTGGTGAACATCTGGTCCGCCTCGGTGTGGTCTTCGGCCCGGACGGCGAGCAACGTGCGCGAGTCCGGGTTCATCGTCGTCGACCACAGGGTGTCGGGGTTCATCTCGCCGAGCCCCTTGTAACGATTGACCGCCACACCCTTGCGACCAAGGCCGATGAAATGCTCGACAAAGGCGTCGAGCGAGCCGATTTGCAGCGGTCCGACTTCCTTCTTCGGCGTCGTGTTCGCGGGCGACACTTTCGAGCTGGTATCAACGCCCAGGTCATCCAGCGCGCTCTTCTCCGCCGTGCTCAATTCACCCGCATCCGCAATGACGTCTCCGGCTTCGTTGACCGGCTCCTCGTCGCGGGCGTTACCGGCGTTACGCAGTTCGATCGGGCCCTTGCGCATCGCACGCACGACGTCGCTGATTTCACTGTAACTCGCCGCGAGCGTCCGATATTCGCCCGTCGTGATGAAATCAATGCCGATGTGGTCAATGCGCGGGTAGCCGTTCGAACGATCTTCGATCCGCAACTGGCGCGCGTTGTGTTCCTCTTCGTCGACGACCGTGACATCGCGCGTCGGAGTGGTCAGCTGCAGGGCGAGGTTCTGGAGTGCTTCGGCGTTGTCGAAGAAGGCTCTGTCGCGCACGTCGCGGTCGAGCAGCGCCTCGACAATGTCCCGGGCGTGCCCGCGGCGTTCGACCGTGTGCATCACCCGGCGGTAGCCGATGGCGCCATGGAGGAGCCGTTCGAGCACATCGCCAAACAATTCCGACCCGTCGGCGAGCTTCACGGTTCGCCCGTCCGCGGCGCGATGGACCAGAAAATTCTCAAGCGCGCGTTCGTCCTTGATGAAGGTCTCCTGCCGGCCACGCTTGGCGCGGAACAGCGGCGGCTGCGCGATGTACACGTAGCCGCTATCGATCAGCGGTGTCATCTGACGGTAAAAAAACGTGAGCAGCAACGTGCGGATATGCGACCCATCGACGTCGGCGTCCGTCATGATGATGATGCGGTGATAGCGAAGCTTGCTGAGGTCGAAGTCCTCGGTGCCGATCCCGCAGCCGAGCGCCGCAATCAGCGTTTTGATCTCGTCGGAGCTGAGCATCTTGTCGATACGCGCCTTCTCGACGTTGAGAATCTTGCCCTTGATGGGCAGAATGGCCTGGAAGCGCCGATCGCGTCCCTGCTTGGCCGACCCACCCGCCGACTCCCCCTCGACGATGTAGATCTCGGCCTGTGAGGGGTCGCGTTCCTGGCAGTCGGCCAGCTTCCCGGGCAGCGAGCTGCCGTCGAGCGCGCCCTTGCGGCGAACCAGGTCGCGCGCCTTGCGCGCGGCTTCGCGTGCCCGCGCCGCGTCTACCGCCTTCATGATGACGCGCCGGGCGACCGCTGGATTCTCCTCGAGAAATTTTCCCAGCCGATCGTTGACGATCGATTCGACGATGCCCTTGACTTCGGTGTTACCAAGCTTGGTCTTGGTTTGACCTTCGAACTGCGGCTGCGGAATCTTGACGCTGATGACCGCGGTCATGCCTTCGCGGATGTCGTCGCCGCTGATGGTCGCGTCTTTCAGGTCTCTGGTCAGGTTGTTATTCGCCGCGTAGGCGTTGACCGTGCGCGTCAGCGCAGAACGAAAGCCGGACAGGTGCGTCCCGCCCTCGTGCGTGTTGATGTTGTTGGCAAACGAAAACTCCTGCGGGTTGTAGCTGTCGTTCCACTGCAGCGCGATCTCGGCGTCGATGCCTTCTCGAGTGCCGCGCATGTAGATCGCCTTGTCGTTGACGATGCCTTTGTTCTTATTCAAGTGCTCGACAAAGGACACGATGCCGCCGTCGTAGTGAAAGCGGTGGTTCTTGCCGTCCCGCTCATCGTCGATGGTAATCGTGACGCCGGCGTTGAGGAACGCCAGCTCGCGTAACCGTTGCGCAAGCGTATCGAAGCTGAATTCCGTGGTCTCGAAAATTCGCGTGTCCGGCTTGAACGTCACTTTGGTGCCGCGCCGCTTGGTCGTGCCGGTCACGACCAGGTCGGCTTGCGGCGCGCCGCGCTCATAGGTCTGCTGGAACACCTGGTCGTTCCGCCAGATTTCGAGCTCGAGCCGTTCCGAGAGGGCGTTGACGACCGAGACGCCAACGCCGTGCAACCCACCGGAGACCTTGTAGCTGTTGTTGTCGAACTTACCGCCGGCATGGAGCACCGTCAGCACCACCTCCGCAGCGGAGCGCCCGCTTTCGTGCATGTCGGTGGGAATGCCGCGGCCGTTGTCGACCACCGTCACGGAATTGTCGATGTGAATGGTGACGGTGATTTCCGACGCAAATCCAGCCAACGCTTCGTCAATGGAGTTGTCGACGATTTCGTAGACCAGATGGTGCAACCCCGCCGGTCCAGTCGAGCCGATATACATCGCCGGACGCTTACGGACAGCGGCAAGGCCTTCCAGGACCTTGATGCTCTCTGCGCCGTAATCGTCTGGCGTGATGGTGTGCGCAACTATCGGTTCGGTCTGGCTCATTTATTTCAATCTGTCACGCGGTAAAAACCGTGATCACGAACGACGCACCTGTCGCGGCGAAGCCACAGTTTGCTGTGCTCCACGATGCCGTGGAGATCCACCAACTGCTGTTTTTGAATTCAGGACGGCTCGTGTGATCAGACGCGCATCGGCATGATGACGTAGGTGTAGTCGTATCCCTCGACACCCACCGGCTTCATCACCGCCTGGCTGACGTCGTCCTTCAACTCGAGCGCCACAACATCACATTCGACGACGCTGAGAAAATCCTGAACGTACTGCGCGTTGAAACAAATCGTGAGCGGCGGGCCGTTGAAATCCACCGTGAGCGGCTCGCGGGCTTCGCCGAACTCCGGGCTGCTCGACGTCACTTCCACTTTGCCCTTGTCGATCACGAACTTGACCGCGCGTGATCGCTCGTTCGACAAAATCGCGACACGGCGCACCGCGCTTGTGAGCCGGTCGCGTTCAAATTCGATGCGCTTGTCGTTCGCCTTCGGGATGACCTTTTCGTAGGCTGGAAATTGTCCGTCGATCATCCGCGAGATGAGGAGGCGCGGGCCAATCTCGAAAAAGAGATGGTTTTCGCCGCGCTCGTAATGCACGTCGATGTCTTCCGTCATCAGGCGGGAGAGTTCCGACAGCGTCTTGCGCGGCAGAATGGCTTTGACGTCCTCGGCGCCTTTGACCGCGGGGTCGCGTACCGCATTGACCAGCGCCAGGCGATGACCATCGGTCGCCACCAGGGTCATGGAGTCGGCGCGCAGCACGAACAAGGCCCCGTTCAGGTAGTAGCGCGTGTCTTCACCGGTAATCGCAAATTGCGTTTTTGCCACCATCTCCCGCAGCACGGTGCCCTTGATGGTGGACTTGGCCGCACCACCGGATTCGGGCAGGCTGGGGAAGTCTTCACGTGGCAGGGTCGGCATTCGCGACTCGAACCGCTCTGCTGAGACCTTGACGGCGGTACCGCCCTTTTCCGACTCGAGCTTGACATCGCCGTCGGGCAGCGCCCGCACGACCTCGTAAAGCTTCTTCGCGGGCAACGTGACCGAACCGGGATTGTCGACGGCCGCCTCGCAGCGGCTGCGCAGGGCGACCTCGAGATCGGTCGCGAGCAACGTCAGTTCGTTGCCGCTGGCTTCAATCAACACGTTCGCCAGGATGGGAATCGTGTTCTTGCGCTCGACGATCTGCTGGAAGAATTGCAGTTCCCGCACAAGATCGGCTTTCCTGGCGACCAGTTCCATGGTTCGGTTGTCCTCGAAACGGACGGGCCTGCGCGGCCCGTCTTTAGAGTCATTAAGGGGTAAAAGGC
>JACCSI010000200.1 GCA_013813075.1 Acidobacteriota bacterium
ATACCGGGCCGATAGTGGCGCACGTCCGGCCGGAGATGCGACTCGGCGATCTCGGACACGACCTGGGGAATCGCACCATTATCGCGGCGACACACGCACTCGCACGGGCGGCGGCCGTTCACGCGGCAGGTCGCCTGCCTCGCGTTGCGCAGGAAGGCGCGGGCCGCGTCTACTATCGAAAGGACTTCACCGCCGACGCGGTTCGTCGGGCGCAGGAGAACTTCCGCACCGGAATGATTGAGGAGTACCTCGCCGATCGTGCTCGGCGTGATGCGGCGCTGTCGCTCGTCGCGCTCCCGGCCGAGTAATGAACAGCCCGTGCTGGATCGTGTTCTATCACTACCTTCGGCCGTCCGCGTCCACGAGCGGCCGTGGCATTCGCGCACTCAGTCCGCAGGACTTCGCGCAACAACTCGATTGGCTCGCTCAGCACGCTGACATCGTTGACTACAACGCCTTCGCGTCGGCATTCGCCCGTCGACGCGGATTTGCGCGGCCTGCGGTGTTGCTCACCTTCGACGACGGTGTGCTCGATCATTTCGAGGTGGCCTACGTCGAGCTGAAGCGCCGCGGACTCTCCGGCGTATTTTTCCTGAACGGCGACCCGCTTGAGGAGCCACCTCGCCTGCTCAACGTGCATCGTACCCACCTGCTGCTCGACGAACTCGGCGCCGCGAGTTTGCTGGGCGAAGTGCGGCGCGTCTTGTCGACCACCGCCATGCCGGACCGGTCGGAATCCCCTCAGGTGTATCGGTATGATGGCGAACCTGAACAGGTCGTGAAACGGCTCCTCAACTACGAGCTGCCCTACGACCACCTCGATCGCGTACTCACCGAGCTGGTCGCGAAGCATCTCGGTGAGGAAGCGGCGATCGCACGCCGGTTTTACTTGTCCGCGCCGGACGTGCGCGGCATGGCATTGGGCGGCATGACATTCGGCTATCACACGCGACGACATCGTGTGTTGTCGCGCCTCGACGAAGCCGGACAGATCGAAGAGCTTGCCGGGGGTGTGGCGCGCGTGCGAGAGCTCACCGGTCAGCAAACCGTGCCTTTCTGCTACCCGTACGGCCATTCGCAGACGTTCGATGCCACGACGATTCGCTTGCTGCCCGAACTTGGCTACGAAATGGCGTTTACGACCGGGCGCCGCCCGGCGCGGCCGGACGCGGATGCGCCGTTCGAGATTCCCCGTTTCGACACCGTGGATCTTCCGCCGCGCACGACCGCGGACCTTGGTCTGCCACAGGAACTTCGCTTGTGAGAAAAGTCTGCGTTGTTATTGGTTCGCGCGCGAATTACAGCAGCATCAAGGCGGTGATGCGCGCCATCGAAGTGCACCCCGACCTCGAGTTGCAGATCATCGTCGGCGCCTCGGCGGTGCTCGATCGTTTTGGTTCGGTGGTCGATGTGATCGAGGCCGACGGGTTTCGGCCGGCGGCTCGCGTCAACATGATCATCGAAGGCGAAACGCCGGTGACTATGGCGAAGTCGACCGGTCTTGGGCTGTTGGAGTTGCCGACGCTGTTTGAGCTCCTGCGTCCCGACGTCGTTGTCAGTGTCGGCGATCGGTTCGAGACCATGGCCACGGCGATCGCTGCTGCGTATATGAACATCCCGTTGGCTCACACCATGGGCGGGGAGGTCACCGGCACGATCGACGAGAGCATCCGGCACGCGGTGACCAAACTTGCGCACGTGCACTTCCCGGCGAACCAGCTCGCCGCGGATCGCATATTGAGAATGGGCGAATCGCCGGAAACTGTACACGTCGTCGGCTGCCCGCGCATCGACCTCGTCGCCGAGATCCTGCGGACTGATGCGACCGACGGCCTGCAGGCCTTCCTAGATCGCGAGGGCGTGGGCGTGCCCATCGACATCAACCAGCCGTTTCTCCTGGTGTCGCAGCATCCCGTGACGACGGAATATGGCGCCGGGGAACAACAGATCGGCGAGACGCTCGAAGCGTTGCAGCTGCTCAGGATGCCGACCATCATGCTGTGGCCCAACGTTGATGCCGGCTCCGAAGACGTGGCCCGCGGTATGCGCAAGTTTCGCGAAAAGCACCACCCGGACATCCACTTCTACAAAAACTTCCCGGTCGAAATGTTCATCCGACTGATGCACCGCGCCGCCGTGTTGATCGGCAATTCAAGCGCGCATATCCGGGAGGGCGAGTTTCTCGGCGCACCGGCGGTCAACATCGGCTCGCGCCAAGCCGGTCGCGAGCGCGGCGCCAACATCGTGGATGTCGGCTACGACCGGCACGAAATTGTCGACGCGGTGCGGCGGCAGCTTGCGCACGGGCGCTATCCTAGTCAGCACATCTATGGTGACGGCAAGGCCGGACCACGCATCGCGGACATTCTCGCGAGCGGTGTGTTGCGCGTGCAGAAGCAGTTGATTTACTAGTGGTCACGCTCGGGGTGATTCCTGCACGCGGCGGTTCCAAGGGAGTCCCACGAAAGAACCTCGCACTCCTTGGCGGCCGTCCATTG
>JACCSI010000213.1 GCA_013813075.1 Acidobacteriota bacterium
CGCGGCCGTAGTGGCGTTGAAGAGCTTTCGCTCTGCTGGATCTACTTCATGCTCTTACATGCACTCAGTGTCGTCCAGCGCTCCCGAAATGGAGGATGGTTGATAAAGACACATACACATGAATGCCCGATTGCAGAACATGCGAGCCGACACTGCGAATTGCGGGCCACCAGGCTGAGTTTAGCGAGCTCAACGGTTCCGCCGCGATGGCGGCGTTACCCGCAGAGCACGCTTCCTCCATTGACGTTGAGAATCTCGCCGGTGATATGCCGCGCGAGAGTCGAACACAGGAACACTATCGGCCCGGCCACGTCTTCGGCCGATGCAATCCGGCGCAGGGGAATCGAAGCGGAGACCCGGTCGAGCCCGGCTTCAGCAAGGGCGGTTCGTACCATTTCGGTGGCTACCCAGCCGGGGGCTACGGAATTGACGGTAATGCCACGGGGACCAAGCTCCACTGCCAGCGACTTGGTGATGGATATCACAGCACCTTTACTGGCGGCGTAGTCTGCGTGATAGGCTTCACCGCGTTGTCCGGCGGTACTCGAGACGAGCACAATGCGTCCGTTGTCGGTGATTGTGCGGCAGGTGGCCTGCGTAGTGAAGAAGATAGAGTCGAGGTTTTCGCGGACAGTGCGATGCCATTGTTCCGCCGTCATTTCCGCGAGCGGAATATCCTCGGGCGGCCAGATACCGGCGTTGGCAACGAAGATGTCGAGTCCGCCAAGCCGGTTTACGGCTGTATCGACGAGCGATTGGGCGCCAGCGGCGGTAGAGACATCTGCCGCGAATGCGGACGCACGTGACCCGGCAGCCAGAGCCTGAGCGACCACCGCATCCGCATCCGCGGCGCGACTGCGATAACCGACGACGACGTCAGCACCCGCCTCGGCCAGCATTCTCACCGTGGCGGCGCCGATTCCCCGCGAGCCACCGGTAACCAGCGCCCGCCTGCCGCGGAGATTTAGCAGGGAGGGGATTGAAGGGGTGTTCTGCATGATCAATTCAAGCCCCATCGGGAAAGAATCTCAATTGGTGTGCCAATGAGTGCGGCAACGGTTGGGCCGTGCGCGGCGATCTGTGTGAAGTCCTGGATACTGTTCTATATTGAGCCGCCTCTTCACTCCGGTAATTCGATGCTTGACTGAGCCCACGTTTCGCGAGCAGCTGCAGGAAGCACTTGGTTCGGCTTACACCGTACAGCGCGAGCTGGGTGGGGGCGGGATGAGCCGGATTTTCCTGGCTCGTGACGAAGCGCTCGCGCGCGATACCGTGGTGAAAATTCTCTCCCCGGAGTTGACGGCTGGACTGTCCGCCGAAAGGTTCACGCGCGAGATAAAGCTGGCAGCCGCGCTTCAGCATCCGCACGTGTTGCCGGTTTTGAGCACCGGGATAATGAATGGGCTCCCATACTATACCATGCCGTTCATACGTGGCGAGTCGTTACGCTCTGCCATGGGCCGTGGCAATCTTTCCCGGGACGATGCGCTGGGGGTGCTGGCCGACGTGGCAAAGGGGCTTCGCTATGCGCACGGGCAAGGTGTCGTCCACCGCGATATCAAGCCCGAGAACGTGCTGATGTCGGGCGGAAGCGCGGTGGTGATGGACTTCGGCATCGCCAAGGCAATCTCGGCGTCGAAAACCGAAGCGCCCGGCGGCACTCTGACCACCGTCGGAACCTCACTTGGCACACCGGCCTATATGTCGCCGGAACAGGCAGCGGCAGATCCTGATGTCGATTTCCGGTCGGACATCTATTCGTGGGGCGTCATGGCCTACGAGCTGCTGGCGGGCAGGCACCCGTTCGAAGGGAAGAAAACCCCGCAGCAATATCTCGCTGCTCACATTGCGGAGGTTCCGGGTCCGCTCGATTCCAAAGACGTGTCGGCTCCGACCGTCGCGCTGGTGATGCGCTGTCTAGAGAAGAACCCCGATCTGCGGCCGCAATCGGCAGGTGACCTCGTAGCGCAGCTTGGTGCAGCGACAGGCGGCGGAAACATATCC
>JACCSI010000219.1 GCA_013813075.1 Acidobacteriota bacterium
GAAGTGGATCGTGGTGAGCGAAGCGCGTCCAGACACGCGCGGCGACATCTGGCTGGTGCCGGCGACGGGCGTGGGCGAGCCGACCCCGTATGCACATTCCCCGTTCAATGAAGTCCACGGAGTCGTGTCGCCCGACGGCCGCTGGCTGGCGTACGCCTCGGACGAATCGGGTGGCTTCGAAATCTACATCGACGCGTTTCCGAGTCCCGCCACCCGGGCGCGCCTGACGGTTGGCGGCGGCACCGAGCCACACTGGAACGGCGACGGCACCGAACTGTTCTTCCGGCGTGGCGCCGAGATTTACGCGGTGCGACCGGATTTCGCGGGAGCGAGTCCCGAAGCGACCGTCATCGAGCGATTGTTCACCACCAGCGCCGATCTGCGATCGTACGACGTCAACGCCGACGGCATACGGTTTCTCATCAACATTCCAGCCGAGGCCACCGCTCCACGGCCCATGACCGTCCTGGTCAATGTGCGGAGTCTGTTACCATCCGCGCCATGACGAAATCGCGGCTTCTCGTTCTCGCGCTGCTCGCCGCGCTGGGCGCCGGATGGGTCGTCTTTGGCGTCGCGGCCAGCGCGCAGTCAGCGGAGTCAACGGCATCGCAACGGCCGCCCGGCACCAATTATCAAGGGCCGGCATTCTCGTTCAATAAGATCACCGACGGCGTCTACCATGCAGTCGGCACCGGCAAACTCGTCGTGATGTCGAACGCCACAATCATCGAAGGCGACCACGACGTGCTCGTCGTCGACTCGCACGTCTCGCCAGGGGGCGCGTGGGCGTTACGCGAGGAACTGAAAGCGGTCACGCCCAAGCCGATTCGCTATGTGGTCAACAGCCATTACCATTTCGACCACTCGCACGGCAATCAGATCTACGGCAGCAACGTCGAGATCATCGGCCACGAGTTCGCGCGACAGATGATTCTCGCCGGCAAGTCGCACGACTCGCGGGCGCGCGAGTTTTTTGTCGGAGGCATACCCAACACGATCAAGACGCTGGAGGGCCGGGCGGCAGCCGCGACGGACGAGAAAGAGCGCGCCTTGCTTCAGAACCAGCTCGCGATTCAGCGCAATCATCTCGAGGGCACTCATGCCGTCAAGCCGACGGCGCCCACCTTGACGCTGACCAGCCTCGTCACGCTGCATCGCGGCGGCCGCGAGATTCGGATCATGCACCTCGGGCGCGGTCACACCGCAGGCGATGTCATCGTTTACCTGCCCACGGAACGGATCGTCGTCACCGGCGACCTCCTGGTCGAGCACACGTCGTATATGGGCGACGCGTTTTTCACCGAGTGGATCGACACGATCGAGGCGCTGAAGAACGTCGAATTCGACACCGTGTTGCCAGGCCACGGCCAAGCGTTTACCGGCAAGGCGAAGCTCGATCATTGGCAGATGTATCTCCGCGACTTCTGGAACCAGGCCCAGAAATTCCACAAGGACGGCGTACCGTGGGAAGAAGCGGCCCGTCAGGTGGACCTGCGCGGCAACGCACCCAACTATCCCGGTATCCGTGCCGCCGGCATCACGCCGAACCACGGCATGCTGCGCGCGTATGAGATTCTCGACGGGAAAGTGCGCTGAAGGCGCCCGAGCGGCGGACGCCAACAGACGTCCACAGAGCTAGAATCCATGGTGTGTTGGCCTGCGTGGTGGTCTCTGCGTTGATCCCGGTCGCGGTGTGCCGCTCCGGCTCACTCGTGGGGGCGTGTTGAAGATTGCGACGTGGAATGTCAACGGCATCCGTGCACGCCAATCACAGGTGCTCGATTGGCTGGCGCAGGAGAAGCCCGACGTCGTGTGTTTCCAGGAGATCAAAGCGTCGCCCGATCAGCTGACCTTTGAACTGCGCGATATCGAGAACTATTGGGGACACTGGCACGGCGGCAGGGGGTATTCGGGGGTCGCGCTGCTCTTCTCGAAGCAGTTCGCGCCCTCCGGTCCGTCGATCGTCCATCCTGTTTTCGACTTCGAGCAGCGCATCTGCACCGCGACCGTGCCGACGTCCGCCGGCGACATTACCTTTGCTTCGATTTATGTGCCCAACGGGGGCAAAGATTTTCCGTCCAAGATGCGGTTTCTTGAAGGGATCGAGACCTGGGCCGCAGACGCACAACTCGCCGGACACCCGCTCGTGCTGTGCGGCGATCTCAACGTCGCGCGCAGCGACATGGACATCCATCCGAAAGAGCGCAAACCAAACCAGGTGGGGGCGCGTCCCGACGAGCGCGCGATCTTCGAGCAGATTCTGCGGCACGATCTCGTGGACGTCGGTCGGACGCTCGAGCCCGAGAACGAACATCTGTTTACGTGGTGGGCACCGTGGCGCAACATGCGGCAACGTAACATCGGCTGGCGCATCGACTACGTGCTTGCCACGTCGTGGATTGCCGAGAGAACCAGGGCCATGACCGTCCAACGCGAGGTTGGCACGAGCGATCATGGCCCGGTCGTCGCGGAGTTTGCGCTTTAGGGTGCCGCCGACTCTTTCGCCCGCTGCATCTTGACGCCGATTTCTTCCAGCGTCTCCTGACTCAACGCCTTTCGGGCGCGCGTGAACATCTCTTCCTCTTCTTGCATGTGGCGATCGAGATTTTCGCGAAGCACTTTGAGTTTCGCCTGCCACACCTCGGCGTCCTCGGGCACGCCCACCAGCTCGCCGAGAATGACGTCGATGATGTGATGCTCCTCGTAGCCCTCGAGCATGATTTCCTTGGCCTCGGGGCCGGCGGCGCGCAGTGCCGGATAAAACACATCTTCTTTGATGCGCTCGTGCGCCTTCAATTCAGCGCGAATCGCGTGTACCACTGACGCGCGGGCATCGGTGTCGTCGTTGGCGAGCGCGTCGTCAAACAGCTTCTTCAGCCGCTCGTGGTCAGCTTTGATCAAATCGAGTGCGTTCACGTGATCTCCCTGGAAGCATGGTCAAAGGCTCGTGCGAAGGCGCCTTCGAGGTAAAAATCGCCCAGACCTGAGCCTGTGCGGCAGAATCAGCTCAGCCATGGCCATCGTCGCCGACGACTGTAGAGCAAATCTTAGACCCAACCGGAGAGGCGGCGAGCCAGGTGATCGCGATCGGCCAGATGCACCAGCTGCAAATCGGTCTGCCGAATCGCGTCTTTCAAGGCTGACGCGGTCAGTGGACCGCACGCCCTGTCCCGCAGTCCGGCAACCTCCATCCGCAAGGTGGCAAGGGTGAGATGAAGTTTGCGTACCACAGAGGGCAGCCCATTCCCTTGGTATGCCATCCACGAGGCAAAGGCATGCGCCGCCAGCAGCCGCTTGACGACAGGGAAAAACGTGACCGACACAAACGGCTCGGGGATAGCTGTGTCGGCGCAGTCGTCGCGCAAATTGCGGACGGCGTCAGCGAGGGGTGATTTCCCCGGACGCCACCGTTGCAGACTTTTCACCTGGCCGTCCAGTATTGCCAGTGCCTCCTCGGGTGATCGCGTATCCCGGGTGGTGAGTGTCTGGACCATGTGCGCCTCCCACGCCGCGTAGCCCTCGTGGTCCATCAACATGCTGCCGGTCAAAAGCGGCGGCAGGACGTCCACTGCATTCAGCCCTTCCGGTGTGCCCCCGGGAACCGCCGGCGGCCCGGCGACGATCTCGACGGGCCCATGGTGCTCGAACAGCAGGTCGGCCGCGGTCGGACAGTAGTGAGACAACGTGACGAAAATGCCCCGAGGGTCGATCAGAACTTCGCGTGGAAAGTGCTGACAGGCGCTCGGCAATGCGTCGTGACCACTCGCGCGCTGGATCTCGCAGCCGTCGCGATGGAACACGCAGCGCCCGCCACGTCCGTACGCGATCACGCCGGCAACCTCAGTCGGCGCGCCCGGCGCCGGCAGGAGCCAGCCGCGATCGGCGCGGAGCAACTGGATCGCGTCGACCTTTTCACGCTCCAGCGCAATCGCCCAGCCTGACGAGCAGCACGCCCCAGCATGTCGGCACCCGTACGACGCATGCATCGAGAGCCAGTACGTACGACGGGGGTCATTCACGGGTTTGACTCAAAGCAGTTCGCAGGGCTCCTGAACGGAGCCACGCACGGGGCTTCACAAGGCTCCTTGAATAACCTCACGCTGGGCTCACGGCGCTTGAAACCATTGTATGCAACCGGGCTTTGGCACTATCGTCCACAGAATTCACGAAATCACCAGAGGGTCCGCATTTCTCCGCCTTCTGTGAATGGGAGCGTTCAATGGTCGGACAAATGATGAATCTGCCGCTGCTCATTTCCGAGCAGATCGAGTTTGCGGCGCGCTTTCATTCGACAGCGGAAGTCGTCACGCGCACCGTGGAGGGGCCGATTCATCATTCGACGTGGGGGCATGTGGCCAGCCGGGTGCGCCGGCTCGCCAACGCGCTGCAGGCCATGGGCATCAAGCAGGGCGACCGCGTCGCGACGATCGCGTGGAACACCCACCGCCACCTCGAAGTGTATTTCGCGGTGTCCAGCTTTGGCGCCGTGCTGCACACGGTCAACCCGCGTTTGCCGCTCGACCAACTGCGCTACGTGGTCGATCATGCCGAAGACGTCGCGCTGTTCTTCGACACGACGTTCGTCCGTCTGGCGCAGTTTCTGGCGGCACAGCCCAACCCGTTGACGCACTACGTGGCGCTGACCGACGCTGCTCACCTGCCGCCCGATTCTGGCATCAACGGCCTCGAGGACTACGAGGGGCTGATCGCCAATCAGCCGGACGCCTTCGCGTGGCCGGCGCTTGACGAACACACCGCCTCGTCAATCTGTTACACGTCGGGCACCGCCGGGTTCCCCAAAGGCGTCCTTTATTCGCATCGCTCGACGGTCTTGCACTCATACGCGGCCTGTATGCAGGACGCGCTCGGTATCAGCTCGCAGGACGTCACGTTACCGGTGGTCCCGATGTTCCACGTCAACGCCTGGGGCGTGCCATACGCCGCGGCGATGACCGGTTCCAAGCTGGTGCTGCCGGGCCCTGGGCTCGACCCGGCGAATCTCACCGAGCTGATTGAAACCGAGAAGGTCACCAGCCTGCTGGGCGTACCGACCGTCTGGATGGCGCTGCTCGCCCACGCACGCGCCCAAGGCACCAGGTTCTCCACCGTCAAGAAAGTGGTGATTGGCGGGTCTGCGTGTCCCCCGAGCATGATTCGTGCGTGGGAGGGTGAGCACGGCGCCCGCGTGTTACATGCCTGGGGCATGACGGAAATGAGCCCGCTCGGGACGGTGAACTCGCTGCTTCCCAAGCACGCCGACCTCGGCGACGACGCGCAGATGACCATCAAGTCAAAGCAGGGCCGCCCGATCTTCGGCGTCGATCTGCGGTTGGTCGACGACACCGGAGGCATCGTCGAGCACGACGGCAAGACCTCGGGCCACCTGCAGGTGCGTGGGTTCTGGGTCGCCGAGTCGTATTTCAAACGTGACCAGGACGAGAGCCATCAGGACGGCTGGTTCTACACCGGGGACATCGCCGCGGTCGACCACGATGGCTACGTGCAGATTACCGATCGCAGCAAAGACGTGATCAAATCCGGCGGCGAATGGGTGAGCAGCATCGATCTCGAGAACGCCGCGATGATGCATCCGGGTGTCCAGCATGCCGCGGCGATCGGCATCCCTCACCCGAAATGGCAGGAGCGGCCGCTGCTGATCGTCGTCAAAGCGCCAGGCAAGGAAGTGGAACGCGAGGAGTTGCACCAGTTTCTTGGAACAAAGCTCGTGAAATGGTGGATGCCCGATGCCATCG
>JACCSI010000227.1 GCA_013813075.1 Acidobacteriota bacterium
TGGTGACGTAATCGTCGGCGCCAAGCTCCAGGCCGAGTACTTTGTCGGTCTCGGCCGAACGTGCCGTCAGCATCACGATGGGCGTGGTGATCGACCGCGCCCGCAGTTCGCGGCACACGTCAAAGCCATTTTTCTTCGGCAGCATGACGTCGAGAATCACCAGGTCCGGCGAAAAGCTCGCCGCCCGGGCAAGCCCTTCGTCGCCGTCGGCAGCGGTTTGTACTTCGTAGCCCTCGAGTTCGAGGTTGTCACGCAGACCGAGCAGCATCTGCGGTTCGTCCTCGATCACCAGAATGCGCTTCATGACGGTCTCCCTCCGCGGCGGCGCCTGCGGGGATGGGGAAATGCAGCGTGAACGTGCTGCCACGGTCCGAATCACTATCGACCCGCACGAAGCCGCCGTGACCTCGCATCGTGCGGTCGACAATCGCCAGACCAAGCCCGCAGCCCTGGGGACCACCGCTGAGGCCGCTGTCCACGCGATAGAATTTGCGGAAGATTTTCTTCTGCTCGCGGCGCGGAATGCCGATGCCGTGGTCCTTCACGCTGACGCACACGTGACTGTTGGCCCTGCCGACGTGAAGCTCGATGTCCCGCGCCTCGCCGGAGTACTTCATCGCGTTGGCCAGCAGGTTCTCAATCGCCTGCTCAACCGCGTCCTCATCGACGTTGACGCGCGGCAGGTTGGGCTCGATGTCGGCCTGCACCTTGAACTGGGTCTGATTGAACTGACTACTCATGTTCGCGAGCACCTGGTGCGTCAATTCCCCGATGTCGGACGGCGCGGTGCGATACGGCCGCAGGCCAGCCTCCATTCTGGAGAAATCGAGGATGTTCTCGATCAACCGCGTCAGCTTGCGCGCTTCGGCATTGATGATCCGGTAATACTCCTGCGCACGGTCCGGGTTGCGGACCCGCCCCAGCTCCAGCGTTTCGGCAAACAGCTGAATCAGCGCCAGCGGTGTTTTGAGGTCGTGCGAGACCGAGGCGACGAAATTGGACTTGAGCTCCGCGACCCGAACTTCGCGAGCGGCGGCGCTGGCAACAAAGAACACGCCGCCGGCCATGACCACGGCCAGCACCATCATCAGCGCCATCTGCGGCCGGGTGCCGGCATTGACGATTTCTGGAATGGTCTGCGCGCCGTATCCGGTCCGCACCCGCCACGTCTCGCGGCTTTGTTCGTATGGCGCCGCGTACTCGAGCAGTTCACGATCGAAAAACACCAACGGAAAGCTGCGCTCGTCGACGAAGACCGTCGACTTCGGCGCCTCGCCATTCACGGTGACGGCCTTGCCCTCTGCATCCGCCAGGTACAACTCCAGCGGTGGAAACCCGATCGGCTGCGGCACCTCGGCGAGGCGGCGCTGAATCATCGCCGGAAAATATTTGGTGCGCAGCTCCTCGGCGTCGGTCATGAACCCAAGCAGTCGCGTCACCCGTTCGCGATTGGGACCGCTGAATCCCAACTGGAGCTGCACGTACTTCTGACGCCCGTCGATGACCGCCGGAAACAGCACAATCGCGCGCCGCTGCGCGCCCAGGGTCCGGGCAAGCGAGACGATTTGGTCGTAGCGCGACCTCGATTCATGGAACCGGTAGTCGCCATCCCCGGCCGGCGCGCCGGCGCTGGCGCGGTCGAATACGTAGAACTTGTCGTCCTGGCCGTCATTCTCGGACCACAGCCACAGTTCCTCGATAAATGGACTGGCCGCGATGCCTTCGGCGAAGACGGTGTCGAGCCAGGCCAAATCGGGCGGATTGAGCCGTGACTGCTGGACTGGCCGCAGCAACAAGTCGATGTGCGGCCGTTTCAAGCTCTCCTCGATCTCGCGGGTCAACGAATCCGCGGTGTCGCGACTCAATTGTCGCAAGACGACTGCGGAGGTTTCCTCGAGGTCGTCAAGCGATCGAAACTGAAAGTAGAACAGCACTGCCACGGGAATGGCGACCACGACGGCCAGGCCGGCGGCGAAGCGGACGCCGCGATCGTAAAGCAGGTGACTGAACGCGCTGGGCCGGGTACTAGCCGTGGCCACTGCGCCCGACGCCGGTTGAGATTGTTGCGGCTCCATCGGTTTTCTCCCGCTCTTACGGAAAAGTGACCCGGTTTCTTTACCTGGCCAGCTCGCTTGCTAACCAGTCGTGCACGTGCTGCCACCCTGGCAGGTCAGGCCGGTGGGTCAAGAGGGCCCAGGCGATGGCCCTCGTGTCCTCCAGTAACTGTCGCCGATAGTCGCGCGGCAGGTCGTTGGTGGCCTGTCGCAGATCGCGCAGCGCGCCCACTGCGTCGCCGCATGCGAGCCGGCACATGGCCAGCCGGCTGGCCTGCACCGGATTGCGCGCGGAGTCGCGCTTCTGACCTTCGACGTAAGCACCCAGCGCCACCTGGTAGCGGCCCTGCAGGAACAGGGTATGGCCCAGATTGTAATGGCCAAACGCCATCTCCGGCGACAGCTCGATAACGTGACGAAACGCAGCTTCGGACTCGGCAAGCTTGCCGAGCTCGCGGCGGACGACGCCGACGTTGTTGAAAGCCTGCGGACTGGTCGGATCGCACTCGAGCGCGCGCGAGAACGCCTCCAGCGCCTCCTGTGGCCGGTCGAGTTCCCCCAAAGCGGCACCCAAGTTAGCCCATGCCGATCCAAAGCGCGGCATCAGTCCTGCCGCACGTCGGAACGACTCGCTCGCGCGTTCCTTGTCGTCCACGCGAAGCCAGAGCTTGCCGCGCTCAAAATGAGCAGCCGCCCACTCGGGCGCCTGCTTCAGGGCATCATCCAGTTCGCGAGCCGCAGCGTCGAAGTCATTGACTTCCATGCACGTGCTGGCGGCGGCGAGCAGCACCGGCGGTGTGCGGCCAGCTTCGAGTGCCGTCACGCACAGGCGCAGCCGCTCGAGCGGGTCGTCAACCCGCATCGCGGTCGCAAGAAGATGCGCGACAGGTTGCCGGGCACTCGACGCGGGCGGCGCCTCCCAAGGCGTCAGGTCCGGCGCGATGGATTCGTCAATCCCGGCCTCGGCGAACACTCCGCGTCCGGCGAGGATCTCTGGCGCATGTTTGGCGAGGCTGTCGCGATCGGCCGTGGCGACGATGATGACGTCGCGGTCGCCGATCGCATCGAGCCATGCCTGCACGAGAAACGACGCCTGCGTCGTAACCAATTGCGTGCCCGCGGTCTGGTGATTGACGAAGGCCTCGTGGATATGAGGCACGTACAGCTGGACGGGACCCGGCGGCAGCTCGATTTCGAGCGGGTAGAGGTATGGCCATTCACGGGCTGAGGGAGCCGCGACGACCGCGCGGTCCGATTGGAATGCAGAGGTGGCTTTGCCCGGAAATAGATGGAAGCGCGCCGGCACGGTCGAGGGTAACACACCAGGAATGGGCGGTTCGCGCACAGGTTCCGCGGCCGGTGGTCAAGAGGCCAACCTGGTGCAAATCCGTGCCGGGCACCCATGACGCGCATCCGGTGGTCGCACCCTGCGACCGCTGCGGTGACATCCTCTGACGGACGAACCCGACCGCATGTGCGTATAATCCGATTGTTTCCGCGCGATTTCCGCCCTGCGCCAGCGAGGCCGCGCCGTTCTTCGCGAATGACGCCATGACGGATGACCAGCCAACGCCGAGCTCGCTCGGGCGCCGTAACTTCATAGTGCGCGCGATTGTGGCCATTCAGGCCACCATCGCTGCGACGCTCGCCTTCATTCTGGGCTCCACCACCCTGGCACCCAGCTTCTCGCGTCGGGATCCGACGTGGCTGCGCGCCGCGGCGCTCAGTTCGCTGCCCGATAACCAGCCGGTCCCGGTCACTCTCCGTATTACACGGCAGGACGGATATTCCCAGGTCATCGACCGCACGGTCGTGTATCTGGTCCGCACCGGCGAGCAGGATGTCCGCGCGCTGCACTCCACCTG
>JACCSI010000248.1 GCA_013813075.1 Acidobacteriota bacterium
AGCGGCCGGCCTTCGACCTCGAGCCGTTGTTCGGTCCCGCCCGGTCCCGGCGGCACGCTCGCAATCGCGGCGGCGGCGATCAATGCATCGCCCCTCAGCCGCTCGTCTAACTCGCCATAAAACGCCGCCCTCTGCTGCGGCGTTGAATACTTGTCGGATGGCAGCGTGACCGAAGCGACGACAAGTTCGCGTGAGTTGATGCGTGTGTCCGATGGCAGCGGCGGCGTGTTGTTGCGGAAAGCGGTCACCACGTTCGCGACCAGAACGATGGTCAAGGCAAGCTCGGCGACCAGGAATCCAGTTGTGAGCCGGCGCGCGCTGCCTCGTCCAGTGCCGGTCCGTCCGCCATCTTTGAGGACGCGATTGACGTCGACGCGCGAACCTTGAAGGGCCGGCACGAGACCGAACACGAGCACCGCAAGGAACGACACCGCGACAAGCGCGCCGAACACACGTGCATCCATGTCGTAGTTGAGCCAGTACGGCAGCGTGTTCTGCGGAACAGCGGAGGCGAAGACTCTGACGCCGGCGACCGATACCGCAACGCCGACCGCCGCACCCATTGTTGCAAGGACGAGGCTCTCGACGAGTAGTTGCCCGGCGATGCGCAGGCGACGCGCGCCCAGCGACCCGCGAATGGCAAACTCCCGTGCGCGGACGACCGCGCGCGCCAGCAGCAGGTTGGCGACGTTCGCACACGAGACCACCAGCACCAGGAACCCCGCGGTCATGAATGCGAGCCACGCCGGGTCAGTCGGCCGGCCGAGAAAGCGCTGATTGATTGGGATGACGCTCGCCTTCAGGCGCGCATCGGTGGCGATAATCGACTCGACGTCAGCCTTCGCGGCAGCTTCCGACACGCCGTCGCGCATCCGTCCGAAGACACGTAGCGTGCGGGCGTCGCGCCGATCGCGCGCGAGGTTCGGAGTGCGCGACAGAGGCAGCCACACTTCGGCGGTGCTCGGGAAGCCGGATCGCTCCGGCACGATGCCGACGACAGTGACATGCGTGCCATTGACGATGACTGTGCGGCCGAGGATGCTGGCGTCAGCGCCATACCGCGATCGCCATGCGCCCGCGCCCAGCAATGCCACCGGCGCACCTGAAGTTTCTTCTGCGGTTGTGAAGGGGCGGCCGGCTACTGGCGTTATGGCGGCGACCTCGAACGCGTTGGCCGACACGTAACTGCCGTCGAAACGATCGGGCGCGCGGCCGTCGTCGGCCAGCGTCATCGGCGCGTTGACGAACGCGGCGACGCCGGAGAAGCTACGCGCCAGGCGGACGTCTTCGAATTCGGAGTAGGACAACGGGGAGTCGGGCGTGCGGTCATCGAACGCGGACACGTAAAGCACGCGCCCGACATCGTCCATCGGCAGCCCACGCAAGGTGTGCGTATAGATGATGGTGAACATCATGTTGTTGACGCCGATGCCGATCCCCAGGACCAGAATCGCCATCACCGTGAATCCACGATCGCGTGTCAGCACACGAAATGCGAAGCGGATGTCCTGCAGCAGCAGGTCGAGGGGCCGGAACGATCGCTGCTCGCGATGCGCCTCGCGGGTCTTCAGCACGCCGCCAAAGTTGCGCTGCGCGGCATCCCGCGCGTCCGCCGGAGACATGCCGGCGCGGCGGTATTCCTCTTCCGCGAGCGCCAGATGCGTGTCGATCTCCTCGCGAAGATCCTCTTCGCGATCGCGGCGGCGGAAGAGCGTCATGACTCGCCCTCGAGCATGCGATTGACCATTGCCACCGTCCGCGCCCAGCTTTCGGTTTCCGCGGCGAGCTGCTTCTTTCCGGCGCGCGTGATCGTGTAGAAGCGAGCCCGGCGGTTGTTCTCGCTCATCCCCCATTCACTTTCGATCCGGCCCTTCTGCTCGAGCCGCAGCAGGGCGGGGTAGATGGTGCCTTGGTTGAGCGCGAACGCACCACCGGCGATCTGCTCGATCCGGCGCGCGATGCCGAAGCCGTGCAGACGTCCCATGGCTGCGAGGGTCTTGAGGACCATCAGGTCGAGGGTGCCGTAGGGGACTTCGGTCTCGGGTGGGGCCATAGGCGCTCCTGTGTTGATAGACAACAGGAGTATACCCCGATCGACACGTTGGTCTCCCGAGTCATGGCCCGAGTATCAGGGGGCGAGGTTCGCTAGGCCGATCTGAGCCCGTGCGCGGTCACGGACAAGCAGCGTCAACGGAATCTGGCGTTTGGTTCCTGACTGGTCAGTGCAGCAGCCCTTCTCGAAGGGTTTTGCGATGTCTCATCAGCGCGCTGCCCTGTACTTCAATGCGCCGGCCGCCGAATCCGTCGCAATTCGGCGGGCCAGTTCCCTGACCTCGCTCGCAACCGCGTCGTACTCGCCGACCCAAACCTTCCGATCGATGATGCCGTCGACCAGCCGCGCGACGACGTGAAGGTTGCTGGATTCGATGGTCAATGTCGATTCCATGATGAAGTCGACGTTCAGCGCTTTCGCAATCTCGCGCGCCGGTCGCATTTCGCCCGTGTACTGCGACGCGCTGGCGCGCGAAACCACCGATACCGTTCCGAGCCGTGCCAACTCGGTGGTGACGCCATCTGTCAGCCTCGCCGCGACTATCGCGTCGTCGGCGCTGGCAGAGTAGTGCTGAAACAGCAACACCGCGATCGATGGACCTGTCGATGCCTGCGCAGAGGAGGTGGCGTCGTCGTGGCGGGACGCCACCGCCGCCACTAGGACGACGGTGATGATGCCGGCGAAGGCGCCGAGGATGGCGGCCGAGCGGAGCGTCGAGCCGCGCAGAGTACCTGGCATCGGCGGATTCGCGCCCATCGGTGCGGTGGGTGCAACCGAGGCAACCGGTCCAGCCAGTTCGATAGGCGTCGCGAGCGAACCGGGCTCGCCCGCCGAGGCTTGGCCGTCCCGCCGAACAGCGAAGGTCGCCACGTAACTTCCGCGCGGGATGGTGATGACGATCGGGTCGGCCTTGCCAGATCCCTGGTGGTATTCGTCCAGCTTGGCGCGCAGGCGGCGCGCTTCGACGCGCACGATCGAGTCGAGCCGGGGGTCGTAGGCGTCGCCGCGGTCGAACACCTCGAGGCCAACGACATACTCCTTCAGCTGGTCACCTTCGCCCGCGAGCGTCCGCTCGACCACGTAGCGCAGCAGACGGCTGATACGACCGGCGTTGGCGAAGGCCGCCGCGGTCAGAATGCGGTCGAGCTGTGCACGGACTGCTTCAGGGGCAATCGCGCCAGGGGAAACTGGCTCGTGAGAAGGCATCAACACGTTTTACACCCGGGAGACCCCTTTTCTCCATGTGTCACCGTTACATTCACTGCGACTCACTGCAACAAGGCGCGAAACGACGCGACAATCGCCGGGCGTCCTCGTCTAACGGACCATGGAGGTCAGTGTCATGAAGTCATTGCGAATGTTCCGGCTGCTCGCGCTTGGGGTGTTGCTTCTCGTTCCAGCGGTCAGCGAAGCAGGGTCCCCTCTCATCTGCTTCCCCTTCCAAACCGGCTCCGCCGGGGTGCTGCCATGGTCTGCCGGCAGCGGATGGAAAACGCCCGATCCGAACTACGATTTGCGGCACTTGACCGCGGACACCCTTCGGCTGCTGTCCCCGACTGCGCCCGTTCTCGCGCGTATGGAAAACATGCGGCGCGCGGTGATCTACGCCGCTCAAGATCCCCGACTCGCTGACGAGATACTGTCGGCTTTACTTGCCCGCACCACTACTCCCGCGTCGGGGGCGCTGGCGCTGTTTGACGCCGGTTACTTCATCGAGACCCTCCGTAACGGGTCCTACATGCGCATGAACGCGGCTCCGACCCGCGACGGTTACGCACTGGTGTCCCGCGCGATCGGGCTGACAGGCGCGAACGCCGAGATGGAGTTTGCCGCATCGTTGATGACCGCGGGACCCCGCGCCGATCAACATCGCCGCCGTGCCCAGGCGGGCGCCGCCGCCAACGTCCTGCTGGCGCAGACGATGGACACCTTCGGGAGGTAGCGCCATGACCGCCCTGATGGCCGACGTCCGCAGCGCCATCAGGGCCCTTGCCGCCGCGCGCGGTTTTACCGCCGTGTCCGTGGTCACGCTTGGCACCGCGCTCGCGCTGTGCGTGACCGTGCTCAGCATCGTCAACGCCTACATCATTCGGGCGCTGCCTTATCCCGCGGCCGATCGGTTGTTCCGTGTGGACTACGCGGCGCCCAATCAGAACCCGCCGCGCGGGCTCGAGTCGCTCGACTGGTCCACTCTTGACGACGTGATCGAGCTGGCGATCGCGTGGGACCTGGACGTGTTCTATCTGCTCGGACAGCGGTATCCGGAGTCGATTCCGGGCGGGTGGGTGACTCCGGGGTATGTCAGCGGGTTTGGCGTGCGCGCGGCGCAGGGTCGCAGCTTCACGACAGACGATTTTCAGCCCGGCAGTCCTGCGGTCGCGTTGATCAGCGACCGCGTCTGGCGGACACGATTTCTCGGCGACCCCGCTATCGTCGGTCGCACCTTTCAGGCCTACGTCAGCGACCGACCGGCGGAGGCTGAAACGTTCACAATCGTCGGTGTGCTGCCGGCGGATCTGTGGCATGTGAATGTCTACACCGACGTGCTGGCGCCGCTGCGTGCTCCGACGTATCCCTACATGGTACGGTTACGCCAAGGCGTTCCCCCCCAGACCGCCGCGGACCGAATCAGCGCGCTCGTGCGTCAGGGCGCGACGACGGTGCCGCCGGATTTCCGTGCCGGGGTGACATCAACGCAGGCGAGTTATGCCGCGTCGGTCCGGCCGCTGTTGTGGTCGGTCGGCTCCGCCGCCGGCCTCGTGTTGCTGATCGCGGGCGCCAACGTTGCTGTGTTGATGCTGGTCCGCGGCCGGGGCCGGCAGAAAGAGCTCGCCATGCGACTTGCGCTGGGTGCCAGCAATCTGCGTGTCGCCCGCCTGCTCGCCGCCGAAGCGGTGATGATTGGTGCTGTCGCAACCATTCTGGGCATCGGGCTGAGTCAGGTTGCGATGTCAAGTCTGTCAACCCAGATAGAAAGCCTGCTCGAACGACGGGTTCCCGGCGGCGTCGGCGCCTTCGAGATGGACGTCCCCGTGTGGTTGGCGGCAAGTGCATGTGGGTTTGCCGTGACCTTGGTCCTCACACTCGCCCCACTCGCCGTGGCATGGCGGGCGCAAATGGCAACAGGCTTAGCGGACACCGCGCGTGGGGTGACAACCTCTGCCGGGGGACGGCGCTCCCAGTCGGTGCTGATCGCAATCGAGGTCGCTGCGTCGTTCACGTTGCTGGCTGGCGCCGCGTTGATGGCGGAGAGTGCCATCCGGATGCTGCGCGTGGACTTCGGCATCGAGAGCGACCGCGTCGTCACGGCGAGTCTGGCGCTGCGCGACCGTTCGTTTCCCGACGATGCGAGCCGCGTCGCGTTATTCGACCGGCTCGCCTCGCAACTGGCCGGCTTCGGCGGCAGCGCGTCGGTCGCGTTTGGCGACTGGTGGCCGCTTCAAGGTTCCCGACCCCGCCGCGTCGACACCAGCGGGGCGACGCCCACTGTCGGCACTGCCAATCCATTTGCCGTCAGCCCTGATTATTTCTCGACGCTTGGTATGTCGCTGCGTGACGGTCGTGTTTTCACGCCGCAGGACCGGATCGGGGGCGAGC
>JACCSI010000250.1 GCA_013813075.1 Acidobacteriota bacterium
GCGGTGCCGCCTGCGACGACGCGTGCGTTCCCGTGCGCGAGTTCACCGTGCCCGGGCTGGCCACCTGCACGGCGCGGCGTCCGAGCACCTGCTCGATGTGCCGCTCGAGTATTGCCACCAGCGGCGACCCATCGGGTGTCTGTACTGGATGGACGATCATGAGGTCGCGCAGCGCCACGTCAATACCGGGCACGTCGTGACGCACGCGTGACAGCAGCGCGGCGATCTCCGCCTTCGCCTGGTGAAAACCCTCTTCGACCAGAAATCGGCGGTCGAACACCGCCCGACACACATCCGCCACGCACGGCGTCTGAAGGCCGTCAACCGGTTGCCCGCCGGCAATGCCGTTGACGTTCAACGTCGCATGCCGCGCCGCATCGGGGACCACCGGCATCGCAGTGGTGCGCTCAAGCAGTGCCGGCATCAACTCGCGCCGCATCTGGTCCAACACCAGGGCCATGTGATCGATGGCATTGACGCCGTGAAACGGCATGCTGCCGTGCGCGATCCGGCCACGAGTCTCGATCTCGAACCAATACACGCCGCGGTGGCCAATGCAGACGCGATCGACGTTCAGCGGCTCGGGAATGATGACGTAATCGATGCGGCTTGCGGAGAGACGCTGCTGCGCAGCCAGATAGGCGACCCCGGCGAACCCGCCGCTTTCTTCATCGACAGTGCCGCTGACTTCGATCGACCCGGTCAGCGCGACACCGGCACGCCGGATCGCCTCCGCGGCGTAAACGGCGGCGGCAATGCCGGCTTTCATGTCGCAGGCGCCGCGGCCGTAGATGCGGCCATCGCGTACCAGGCCGCTGAACGGATCGACCGTCCATCCCGCGCCCGCCGGCACAACGTCAAAGTGGCCGTTCAAGTGAACCGTCGGTCGCGGCGAACGTCCGCGCCGCGTCCCGACGACGTTGATGCGGGGACGCGACGCCGTGTGTTCCACACGGCCCTCGGCGGCGATGTATTCCGTTTCGAATCCGCAGCGGGCGAGTCGTGCGCCAATGAGATGCGCGCAGTCAGCGTAGGCGTCACCAGGCGGATTGACGGTAGGAATACGAATCAGCGCCGACGTGAACTCGACGATTTCCTCTGCCGCCTCGTCGATGGTCGCGAGCACCCGGTCGGCCGTCGCGCCTGTCACGTCAAAGCTCCCGTAACCCGTGGTCCCTCGTCATCGCAAACAGCGCGACGAGCGTCAGCAGTCCGCCGTTGAGCGCAAGCACATACGGCGCGGAGCCCATTTGTGTCACCAGCCAGCCGCTGATGAGGCCACCAAGCGGCGAGCCGCCACGAAACGCGACCATGTAAATGCTGACGACGCGCCCACGCAGTTCCTGTGGCGCGAGCAACTGCACCAGAGAGGTCGTCATCGAGAAACAGGTGACGAGCATGGCGCCGCCGGCGAACAGCAGCAATTTGCTCAGCCACAGGGTCGTTGAGAGTGAGAAGCTCACGGTAATGACGCCGAGGATGGCCTGGAGGATAAGCAGCATCATTCCCATGTGCCGGTGCTTGCCAATCCAGGCCACGCTCAGTGCGCCGAGCACGGCGCCGGCGCCCGCCAGGGTCATGAACTGCGTGTAGAGGCCGACGTCCTGCTGAAAGACGTCCTTGGTGATGACTGGCAGGAAGGTGAGGAGCGGGAGGCCGAGAAACGCCGAGAAAAAGCCCAGGATCGTCAGCGTCCGCAACTGCGGCTGGTTGCGCACATACTGCAATCCACCTTTCAATTGCGCGCGCATGTTGGCGGGGCCAGTGGCGGGGATGTGCGTGACGTGGAGGGCCGAGATCGCGGCAATCACGAACAGGAACGACAGCCCGTTGAGGCCAAAACACGCGACCATGCCGAACCAGAGCAGCGCGTAGCCGGCAATGATGGGCCCGATGACACGTGCCAGGTTGAACTGAATCGAATTCAGCGCAATCGCGTTGGGCAGCGTCTCCTTGGGAACCAGCGATGGAATGAGCGATTGATACGCGGGGCCGCCAAACGCTTGCGCGATACCGGTAATAAACGACAGCGCCAGGATCTGCCAGATGTGGATGTTGTCGGTGAGGACCAGAGTGGCCAGCGTGAACGCGGCCGTCATCTGCACGCATTGCGAGACGATGAGCAGATGGCGGCGGTTGGCGCGGTCGGCGACGACGCCGCCAATCAGCGTGAAGAGCAGGATCGGCACTTCGCCGACAAAGGAGTCGAGGCCGAGATAAAACGCGGAGGCCGTGGTCGTCAGCGAAACGATGAGCCAGGCCTGGGCGACCTTCTGCATCCACGTCCCGATACTGGAGAGGAGCGCGCCGACCCACAGCAGGCGAAAGTCTCGGTATGCCAGGGCAGCCGCGACACGACGCCCGGCCTGAAGCACGAGAGCGAGCAAGACAGGAAGATCCTACCTGCTTCCCTGTCTGGGTGCCGATCTTGCTGCGCTTGACTTTCGCTTTTTGTTCACTGTATAACTAGGCGAAAGTCTGGCGAAAAGGACATCGACATGGCATTCCCGGCACTTCAGACACCCGCCGCACCGCAGCTACCCGACACGAGTTCGCGCGCCGAGCGTCTCGAGGCCTTGCTGCGCGAGCGCAAACTCGACCGCACGCTCACGACCGCGATGCCGAGCACCATTGGCGCCGACCAGGTCGCGCCGTTCGGGTTGGCGGCACTCGATGCGCGTTTGCCAGGCGGCCTGCCACGTGGCCACGTGTCGGAATTGATTGGCCCCGTGTCCTCAGGCCGTACCAGCCTGGCGTGGACATGGCTTGGCGCCGCGACGATGCGTGGGGAGTCGGTGTCGCTGATCGACACGTTCGATCGCTTCGATCCGGCCACGGGTGGCGCCTGTGGGATCGAGCTGTCGCGGTTGTTGTGGGTCCGTGGCCAGGCAATTACAAAAACGACCGCGGCCGTGGACCCGGCCTGGCTGCCGGGCGCGCGCGCGGTGGATGGGCCGGGCACCTTGCTCGAGCGGACGATCGATCGATCGCTCAAGGCGCTCAATCTCGTCCTGCAGTCCGGCGTTTGCACGGCGGTGGTGCTCGATTTCGCCGATGTGCCGCTGACCGGCATTCGGCGCGTGCCGCACACCACGTGGCTGCGTCTCCAGCGCATTGTCGAAGGCACCGACACCGCATGTTTGCTGCTCGGTCCGGTGCCGCTGGCGCGCAGTGCGGGCGGTGTGACCATCGCGACCGGTGGCGTGCCCCCCGAAGAAGCACGGAGGGCAGGGGTAGAAGCCCCGCCAGAGTCCAGTGCCAACGCGCAGTGGGCGGGTGTACACGACCGCTCGCGGCGACTGGCCGGGTTGGCCATGGCCACGCGCTTGTCGTCGCCCCGTCGCACCGTGCAGGGCACGGCGGCATTGAAGACGCTGACGCGCAACGACGCGTGGGCGCTGGACTGAGTACCAAGCACGCGCGGGAAGCCTTGACCACTCGGCACTGAGTC
>JACCSI010000393.1 GCA_013813075.1 Acidobacteriota bacterium
ACCCACGCCCGCGTCGAACCGAGCAGTAGCAGGGCTCGCGCGATGAGCTCAGTCAGTTCGGGACGCGGTACCCCGACAATTTGGCGCGCCGCACGCGCCGGATTAGTCAAGGGGCCCAGCAGGTTGAACGCCGTCCGCACGCCGAGGTCCTTGCGTGCCTGCCCCGCGTGGCGCATCGCCGGGTGAAATATTGGGGCGAAGAAGAACGCAATGCCAAGTGCGTGCAGGCATCGTTCGACCACGATCGGTGGCGCTGACACGTTCACGCCGAGCGCTTCGAGGACATCGGCGCTGCCGCACAGGCTCGAGACCGATCGGTTGCCGTGCTTGGCGACACGAACCCCGCAGGCCGCCAGCACCAGTGCCGATGCGGTCGAAATGTTGAAGCTGCCCGAACCGTCGCCGCCCGTGCCACACGTGTCGAAGACGTCGTCAACCGGCGCCGACAACTGCACGGCTTCGGCGCGCATCGTCCGCGCCAGTCCGACCAGCTCCGCGGGGCGCTCCCCTTTCATGGCGAGACCAATCAGCAGACCGGCGATCTGTGCGGGCGTCGCGTGGCCACGCATGATGACGGCCATCGCGTTGGCGGCCTCGTCGGTCGTGAGGTCCTCGCGGCGCCCGAGCTTTTCGATGAGCGCGCGGAACATCACGACAACTCCAGAAAATTGTGGAGGATGCGGCGGCCCTCCTGCGTCAGGATGGACTCGGGATGAAACTGCACGCCGTGCAACGGCCACTGGCGATGGCGTAGACCCATCACCAGGCCGTCTTCTTTGGCACGCGCCGTGACTTCGAGCGCGGCCGGCCAGTTGTTCTCCGCGACGACCAGCGAGTGGTACCGAGATGCCTGGAACGACGAGGTGATTCCTGCGAAGACGCCGCGGCCGTCGTGATCGACCGTCGAAGTCTTGCCGTGCATTGGCAGAGGCGCGCGGACCACGTCGCCGCCGAACGCCATCCCGATCGCCTGGTGTCCGAGACATACGCCCAGCATGGGCAGCCTTGGTCCGAACTCGCGGATGGCGTCGAGCGCGATGCCGGCGTCTTCGGGACGTCCCGGGCCGGGGGAAATGACAATCCGTTTCGGCGCCAGCGCGCGGATGTCGTCGATCGTCGTTTCGTTGTTCCGGCGCACCGTCACGGTGGCGCCCAACTCCCCCAGGTACTGGACAAGGTTGTACGTGAACGAATCGTAGTTGTCGATAACCAGAACCATAACGACCTTACAACCCGGCGAGCGCGAGCTCCAGGGCCTTGACCATCGCGCGCGCCTTGTCGCGCGTCTCTTCGAACTCCGCGGTGGGGTTCGAATCCGCCACGATCCCGGCGCCGGCCTGAATCGAGGCGCGACCACCTTCAAGCACAATGGTGCGAATCGCAATGCAGAAGTCCAGATTCCCTGCGAAATCCAGATAGCCGATCGCACCCGCGTAAATTCCGCGCTGGCTCGTCTCCAAATCATTGATGATCTGCATGGCACGCACTTTCGGCGCCCCTGACACAGTGCCTGCGGGAAAGCACGCCACCAGCGCGTCAAGGCGATCCTGGCCCTCGGCCAGTTGGCCGTCGACCACCGACACGAGGTGCATGACGTGCGAATAGCGCTCGAGCGACATGAATGTGGGGACCCGCACGCTGCCGAATTCACACACTCGCCCCAAGTCGTTGCGCCCGAGGTCAACGAGCATGACGTGCTCGGCGCGTTCCTTTTCGTTGCGCTTCAGCTCATCGGCGAGGCGCTGATCTTCTTCGTCGGTGCGGCCGCGCGGACGCGTCCCCGCGATCGGGTGCGTGACGGCGTGCCGGCCTTCAACCCGGACGAGCATCTCCGGCGACGACCCGACGATCGAGCGCTGGTTCATTCGGACAAAGAACATGTATGGCGACGGATTGACGTGCCGCAAGGCGCGGTACACCGTGAACGGGTCGACGCCGAGCTCGGCCGAGAAACGTTGCGACAACACCACCTGATAGATGTCGCCCGCGGCGATGTGCTCCTTGGCCTCGCGGACGATGGCTTCGAACGCCGGCTGTGTGAAGTTGGACTCGAGCGCCAGGGTCTCGTGGCTGGTGATTTTCGGTAGTGACAGCGCCCGTTCGAGCTCGCGTTCAAGAAACTCAATCTTTGCGCACGCGAATTGGTACAGCGACCGCAGATCGTCGTCGCCCGAAATCCGAGCGTTGGCAATCAGCAGGATGCGGTGCTGCACGTGGTCGAAGGCGAGCACCGTATCAAACAGCATGAACCCGGCATCTTCGACTGCGGTGTCCCGATCGGGGCGGGCGACGGTCGGTTCGAACCAGCCAGCCGCGTCGTAGCCCAGATACCCCACGGCCCCGCCGGTAAACCGCGGCAGGCCGGGGACAAACGGCGACTGAAAGCTGTTCATCAATTCGCGCAGGGTGTCGATGAACGGTTTCTCCGCCAGCGTCGTCACCCCGGCGCGCTCGATCACGGTCTCGCCTTGGCGTCCGCGCAAGATGAGGAAGGGGTCTTTGCCGAGAAACGAGTAGCGGCCGACGTGCTCACCACCCTCGACGCTCTCGAGCAGGAAGGCGTAATCGGAATGTTCGGCAATCTTGAGAAATGCCGACACCGGTGTGAGCAGGTCGGCGACCACTTCCTTGACCACCGGCACAAACGTCGCGCGTTTGGCGAGATCCACGAATTCTTCGAACGTTGTTTGTTTCATAACTCCAGTACTGCATCCGGCGGGGCTAGGGCCCGCACTCTCCCGTGTGGCAGCGCTAACGCCCGCGCTCCCCTTGCCTGCTGGTCAAGGCCGTCAGCGCGGCGTCTCGCAGGACCCGTTCCGAAGGCTTTGTCCCAGTCCACCACTCGAACTGTTGCTGGGCCTGCGCCACCAGCATGTCGAGGCCGCCGAGCGTTTGACAGCCGCTGGCGCGTGCGTCTTTGAGCAGTTGCGTCTCGACCGGGTTGTAAACCAGGTCGTAAACCAGCTGGCCCGTCAACGGTGTGTCGGGCACCGGCGAGTCCTCTAGTGCGGGCGCGGTCCCGATCGGCGTGGCATTGACCAGCAGATCCCACGAGGCGGGGGCCGGTGGCCATGCCGCCACGCTGGCGCCGGTCAAGGCTGCCACGCGAGCGGCCGCATCACGCCGCCTGGCGACGATGGTGACGTTCGCTCCGGATGAGGAGAGCCCCTCGGCGGCAGCGCGTGCCGCGCCGCCCGCGCCGAGAATCGTGGCGCGGCACCCGTGCAGCGTCATCAGCGGCCGCAGGGGCGCGAGGAACCCCGCCACGTCGGTAGTGCAGGCCGTCCATCGGCCACGGGTACGACGCAGCGTGTTGGCGGACTGGATGCGCCGGGCAACCGGGTCGGATTCGGCGGCGTGCGCGAATGCATCAACTTTGAACGGCGCGGTGACGCTGACACCCTCGATCGCCATGACGTCGGCAAACGAGAGAAAGTCAGGGAAATCCGCCGCTGCGAGGGGCAAATACACCGCATCCATCCGCGTGGCGTTGAAAGCGGCGTTGTGCATGGCCGGCGACACCGAGTGCATCACGGGCCTGCCGACGACGCCGTAAACCGCAGTGCGGTCGGCGACCCGCCCAAACGCAAATTCTTTGCGCATTCGGGCGGCGGAGATTTGTCCGGGCGCTACCGCGTCGCCGGCATAAGTCCAGCACGAGCCAAACCGCGATGCCAGCACGCGCGTGGATACGCCAGCATCCCCCATCGCGATCACCACCACCCCGGATGTGAACGCGCGCGTAATCGGGATCAGGCTGAGGCAGTCAGTGAGCCGCCTTGCCATGACAGCCAGTTTAACCACCTCTGCACCGGTACTGCGCATGGCCGCCGCGCGGGCGGCGAGATCATCGGGGACGCCGTTGAAATCGTGCATCGAGATGACTACGCCTTGGCCGCCGCGCGCAGCGATGAGCTCGGTGAAGCCGGCCCTCCACTCGACATCGATGTACTCGGCTCCCAGGTGCTGCGCCTCGCCAAGCAGGCGACGGCGCTGGTCCTCGCTACCGGCGAACTGGCCGCCCTCCCATGTCGGGCGGCAGGTGAAGATCACCGGCTTGCGGCGACCGGCTAGGGCTCCCGCGGCGCTGGGGTCGGCAACGCTGTCAACCCGCAGCTCCACCAGGTCGGCGTCGGTGACGTTATCCCGACGTTCGCGAAGTTCGGCCATGGTTCGACCGGTGACGGTGATGCAAAGTTTGGCTGCACGCATATCAGATGACGACAAAGAAAAAGCGCCTCTTCAGATTGCTGAAGAGGCGCTTGGTCGAGTCGTAGTGACTGTTGAAAACTCGCTGCCTAGGCCCCTTCTGCCGGATACCAATACCACCACCACGCGTACGAGCCGATGCTCTTCCGGTTGACGGAAGACCCGCGGGGGGCAAGTGAGTAGCAACGCGAGCGTGTCACGAGGCTGGAACGGTACTCGACGCGTCCTAATTGTGTCAAATCTCCTGAGGCGTGCGGTCCATTGCATTGAATTGCCGGCCCTGACGCCTTCCGGGGGAGCGCGCCAGATGGCCGTATAATCAGACAAGCCCACGCTTTTTAATAATTTGCAATGAAACTGTTACCTTCGCTGGTTGTCCTCGCCGCTGTTGCCGCATTGGCCACCACGGCTCCTCTTGCCCAGACGTCGTTCATCACGCTCGATGAGGTCCGACCGGGCATGGTGGGAATCGGGCGGACAGTTTTCGAAGGCCATGCGATCGAAGAGTTCAAGGTCCATATCATCGGGGTGTTGAGGAATGTCGTCGGGCCGGATCGCAACTTGGTGCTGGCGCGGCTTGAAGGCGGCCCACTCGAGAAGACTGGAGTGATCGCGGGTATGAGCGGGAGCCCCGTGTACATCGACGGTCGGATGCTCGGGGCGGTGTCGTATCAGCTTGGCCAGTTTCCGAAGGATGCGATCGCCGGCATTACGCCGATTGCGGAAATGATGGACGCCTCCGCCCTGGCGCCGCTGGCGCCGGGCACGCGCCCGGTGGCGATGTCGTGGCCGCCTGCGCCGCAGGAGTTATTTGCGATCTGGAGCCGCGACCTGGGACGCGTTCGTGCATTTGCGGCAGACAGCGCGCAGACGATTTTATCAGGCGACCCCAGCCTGTCGCGCCTGGCGACGATGCTGCAGCCGATTGCGGTGCCGCTCGTAAGCGCCGGCATCACCTCGGACGTGATGGCGCCCATGATGCCCGCCTTCACGGCGCGAGGCTTTCTCCCGGTGTCGGCATCGATGAATACGCAGCCGAGCCTCGGGACCTCGTCCGCCCCACGCACGCTGCGCCCGGGCGACGCGATGGGCGTGGCGCTATTGACCGGCGATTTTGTCCTGGGCGCCACCGGTACGGTGACGCACGTCGATGGTGACCGGGTCTACGGCTTCGGTCATCCCATGT
>JACCSI010000258.1 GCA_013813075.1 Acidobacteriota bacterium
GGCCCAGACATCGCGCCCGCTACGTGCCATCACGCGCGCCAGCGTGCCCGCGACCGTGGTCTTGCCGCTCCCACCCTTCCCTGCTACAGCAATCGTTGACATGCTTCTCCTTTGGCGGGGCGAAAGCCCGCGCCCTCCGTCACTCCGTGACCGCCGCGCTCCGCGTCAGGCCCGATGCCGGCAATCCTCGACGTGGCCGGTGCGCCGGCAATCACAGTCCGGATCGTTACACTCACCGTGACCAGGCTTAGTCAGATCGGCAAATTCGTCCGCGAAGCGACGACCACCTTCGCGAACACCTTCTGGCGTCAAATTGAAGCGGCGTTGCGCATCACCATGCACCATCCCGACCAGGCTGCGCTCGACGAGTCGCTCCAACACCACCAGCGCATCTGCCGGCGAGGCGCCGGTAAAACGCGCGATGTCTGCCGGCGCGACGTCATCCGCGAGACCTTCACCCCGAAGCCAGTACATCACCTGCAAGACTTCATCCTGTGCTTCGAGGTCGCGGGGGTCGGGAGGAAACGGGTCAGGCATGGGGGCGCTCAAGAAGATTCTGCACTTCGCTGACCGCCGAATCAATGGCGCTCATCACCGGCTCGGACAGGACCATCGACAGCTCGTCGACGTCCGCCGGTTCGCACCCCACCATGAACACCTCGCGGGGCATCGCGCCGATGGCGCTCGCCAGACCGAGCGCGCGCGCGGGAACGGCCATGTGCATGTCCACGCTTCGCGCCGGCGGCACATCGTCGACCTGTAACACGTAGACGCGGCCCGGGGGACCGCCTCGCGTCATCGCATCGACAATCACCAGCCGATCGCACGGCGTCATCAGCTCCTGTGCCAGCGCGAGTCCGCCGGTCCCCACCTCCAGAAAGACCGTTCCCGCGGGGGCACGGCCGGTTTCTTCGAGACGCCGCAGCACCACTATGCCGAAGCCGTCGTCTCCCCGCAGTACATTGCCGAATGCAGCCACGACTACTCGCGGCATCAGGCCGCCTCGACGCCGATGGCGATGCGGACTTTTCCCTCTTCAACTTTGACGGGAAAAATGGCAATGCGCGCGCCTGGGCCATCCAACCGCATGCCGGTGCGTACGTCGTACTGGCACCCATGCCACGAGCAGTGCAGCGTGGTCCCATCCACACGGCTGAACTGCAATGGTAAGGGCGTGTCGCCGCAGTGATTGGCAATCGCCAGCCACTCCGTGGGTGTTCGGACGACCAGCACCGGATGGCCGTCGAGGTCCACAGGGCGCATCTCACCAGGCTCGATGGCATCGACTTCGAGGACGTCGCGATAAACGGGCCGGTGCGCGCGCCGCAGGTCGACGGGAATGATCGTGACCGCTTTGGTGCGCTCTCGCGTCACCAGTTCCTGGAAACCGACGAATTCGGCGCGAAGCGCCTCTTCAAGATCGTGCGCCACAGCGTCGGCAGCAATGCGCGAGGCCGCGACGCCATGCAGCCGGACATAAACGACCCCGCCGACGACCTCGAGAATCTCGACGTCGACGCCGTGTGCGTGCAGGTGGCCTCGGACGGTGTCGAGCGCCTCTTCCGCCATCAGCCGACGGTCGACAGCGACCAGATCGTACGACATCAGCAGCATGCGAATGGCAGGGTCGGTGACCAGGCGATTGACAAACGCGTCGCCACCCATGCCGCGAATGGCATCCATCAGATGCGTGAGCCCGGCGCGATGCACAGCATCGATGTCGGCGAGCAGTTGCACGACCAGTTCAGCGACGCGCCCGCCGTGTTGTCGCTGCAGTTCCGCAATCGAACGCTCGATGTCGAGCAGCACGTCACGAGCCGGTTCATGCGGAGAGGACGAGGGCTCGCTCACCTACTGATCTCGCGAACGCATGTCAGGTCGCGAATGGTGGTCGTGGCGATCTCCACTGCCTGGGCGACAGCCGGACTCAGCTCCGCCCCGAACGCGTGATCGACCGGCTCGATCTCGACCAGCGTCACCAGCGCCGGGAGCGCACGAAAGTAGCCGGCGATGACGAGCGTGTTGTCGAGCGAGATGATGCCGGTGACGGCCTCGGCAATCGCTTCCTGGATGAGCTCGTTCGACGGCAGGACGCGATCCCAGGTGCGAATGGTGACGGCCCCAGGGACGCGGCCGGCGCGCTCGATGCCGGAGACGAGGATGACGCGGTCGAACGTGGTCCCTGGCTCGAGGCTCTCGAGCCATTGCACCACGGCGATGGGATTGTAGCTGACGTCTTCCAGGAGCACATCGGCGCCGAGGTCCAACGCCGCGAGCCGCTCGAGCACTGCGAACGCCACCGAGTGGTCACGCAGGTAGCGGTAGCCGATCGCCCCGACGAGCGTCCGCATGTGCGCTATTCGTCCACGCCACACGCGCAGGTGTTGACTTCGCGGGTGATCAGGCCGGCATCGGAGTGAATGTGCGTGGTACACGGCATGCACGGGTCGAAGCTGCGGATCGCGCGCAGAACGTCAATGCCGCGAAACTCCTTCGGGTCACGCGTCTCCTCGAGCAGCGGCGTCGCCATCACGGCCTCCTCGTAGGGCCCCGGGTTGCCGAAGGGGTCCTTCGGCGAGGCCGTGAACGTGGAGGG
>JACCSI010000262.1 GCA_013813075.1 Acidobacteriota bacterium
GTAGCTGGTTGAGCGTCTGCTCGCGTTCGTCGTGGCCGCCGCCGAGTCCGGCTCCGCGATGACGCCCGACCGCATCGATTTCGTCGATGAAGATGATGCAGGGAGCGTTCTTCTTGCCCTGCTCGAACAGGTCGCGCACGCGGGAGGCACCGACGCCGACGAACATCTCGACGAAGTCAGAACCGCTGATCGAGAAGAACGGCACGTTGGCTTCCCCCGCGACCGCGCGCGCCAGCAGGGTTTTGCCGGTTCCCGGCGGGCCCATGAGGAGCACGCCCTTCGGAATGCGGCCGCCGAGCTTCTGAAATTTCTGTGGTTCTTTCAGGAAGTCGATGATTTCCTGAAGTTCTTCCTTGGCCTCGTCCACACCGGACACGTCGCGGAACGTGACTTTTTTCTGGGCGGATGAGGACAGCTTCGCTTTGCTCTTGCCGAACGAGAGGGCTTTGTTGCCCCCGCTCTGCACCTGGCGCATGAAGAACACCCAGAAGCCAATCATCAGCAGGATGGGAGCCCAGTACGACAGGACGGTGACCCACGGCGAACTCGTCTCTGCCTTCGCGTCGACGATGACATTGCGATCGATAAGCCGGTTGGCGAGGCCTTCGTACTGCGGCGGGGAGTAGGTGCGGAATGGCTCGTTAGCCTTGGTGAGACCGGTGATTTCGTTGCCGGTAATCTCGACGCGCGCAACCTGGCCCGAGTCCACCCACGCCACGAATTCACTGAAGCTGGCAGCTTGCTGGTTGCCTTGGAACCGCTCCGAGAAGTTCCAGACGAGTACCCCGATGGCCACAAGCACCATCCAGAATACAAAGCTCTTCAGGGTTGAGTTCAACTTCCCCTCCTGAGGGTGCTCAAGCGAAAATCACGCCGAATACTCTGGCGTTAAATGCGCCGTAACTTCAAGATTATCACGGCGTTGGTGTGCTCGGTGACGCGAAACTCCGCACCAAGCACGTGGCCGGCGACCCAAACGATACGCCCCGGCACGTCGGTCACAATTGGGACGCTGTCGCGGTCGTTTCGGTTGACCTTGCGGTCGACAAAGACGTCCTGCACCTTCTTGCGGCCACTCATGCCCAGCGGTTGAAACAGGTCGCCTGCCCGGCGGCTTCGCACCACAAAATGAGAGCCGACGTTGGCGGCGTCAACTTCCACCTGAAAGTTAGATGCCGACCACACCGAACCCGGGAGGCGAGTCTGGGGACCGACCGCTTCCAGCTGCCAGCTCGTCCCAGCGACCCGTACGGTGCCGGGAATGGGCAGATCAACTCGAAACCAGTCTTTCTGCGGGGCGATGTGACCCTTACCTATTAAGACTACCGAACCCGCGGAATGTTCCACCCGCGCGCCAGAAACTTGGGCCGCAGGCTGTGCGCCGAAGGCAACGGCGCGCACCGTCTCGACATCCTCGAAGCCGGCCGCGGCGCCGCCGCTCACCGTTTCGAGGGCGTGTTGCACAACTCGGCGGGCAAGAGCCCCCGGCAAGGCCTGAAGGGCCCTGCAGTCAAGCCTGACTTCGCCAGCCGCGACGGTGACCACTTGCTTCGCGGCCGAGGCAGCCGCCTCGGCCATCCAGACATCGTCCGTACGGGCGAGATCGGCCAGTCGCGTCAGCGAGCGAACAACGGATGGATTGAAATGCTGTTGAAGGTACGGCAGCAGCTCATGGCGAACGCGATTGCGCGGGTTGCTCAGGTCCGCATTGGTGGCGTCTTCGCGCCAGGGTTCGCCGCGGTCGCGAAGCTCCTGCTGCAACTCGGCACGACACAGTTCGAGTAGCGGCCGAATGCGCCCATCACGCACCGGCGCGATGCCGCCAAGACCGCGCAGTCCGGTGCCGCGGGCGATGCGCAGCAGCAGCGTCTCGGCTTGATCGTCCTGCGTGTGCGCCGTGGCGACTGCGTTTGCGCCACGCTCGTCCGCAACCTGCGTGAGAAACGCGCGCCGTGCCTCCCTTGCGGCAACCTCAAGCGACCGCTTCTCCGCCAGCGCGCGGGCGGGCACGTCGATGTGTGCGGCGATAAACGGTACCTTCAGTCTAGTCGCGAGCTCCGCACAGAACCGTTCGTCCGCATCGGCTTCGGGTCGAATCTGGTGATTGAGGTGTGCGACAGCATCCAGCACGACGTCGCCGCGCGTGTGGAGCCCGTGCAGCAGGAAGAGGAGCCCGACCGAATCAGACCCGCCTGAGACTGCGGCCACCACGCGAGTATCCGGACGCCACATGCTGTGGCGGGCGGCGAAGCGCGAGACTCGCGAAAGAAGCGACACGTTTTGGCTCGCGATGTGGGGGCGCCCAGCCGAAGCTCGCGATACCACTTGCGAGCCGAAGGTTGGTGCCGGAGCGCGGACTCGAACCGCGGACCTGGCGCTTATGAGACGCCCGCTCTAACCAGCTGAGCTACTCCGGCAACCGGCGCCCCTGCGACGGTTGTCGGCGGGGCGAGAACTGTCAATTCTACCTCAGCGCCGCGCGGCAGTAGAGCAGGTTCCACGGCAGTAGCCGGCGGGTCGCAAATTCCAGACGTTCTGCACCGCGAGCGAGGCTCTCGGAAGCCGGGGCAAGGAAGGGCGCAACGCCGTTGAAGGTGCCGATGTCCTCGACCTGCCAACCGGCGGACGACATGGCCCGCTGCAGCATGGCCCGGGTAAAGAGCGTCAGGTGCTGGGCTTCGTCCAGTGTCGGGACCAGGTGGAACTGATCCAGCGTCCACTCGATGACCGGCCACGCACTGCGGGCATTGGGCGTCGTCACGAACAGCCGTGCACCCGGCGAGGCGGCGTGCGCGCACACCCGCAACGTCTCGATCGCCTGTTCCTCATACATGTGTTCGAGCACCTCGAGGCAGTAGAACTGGTCGAACGGCCCCTCGTCGAGGATCTGATCGAACGGCCCGAGTACAAAGCGCAGGCGCCTGGTGCCATAGGCGCTGGTCGCGTAGGACACAGCAGCGGGATTGGCGTCGAAGCCGACGACGTCTGAGGCAGTTTCTGCGAGGTGGGCCGCGATGACACCCGATCCGCAACCGACATCGGCGACCCGGCCACCTGGGCGTGCCGGTGCGACGCGATCAAGG
>JACCSI010000265.1 GCA_013813075.1 Acidobacteriota bacterium
CGGTGACGCTGTGCTGAAACCCGAAGGGATTCCCAATCGCGACGACCAGTTGTCCCGGCAGGAGGCGCGCCGAATCGCCGAACGCCACGGTGGTGAGGCCGTGCGCTGACACCCGCAACACCGCAAGGTCGGTATCCGGGTCATCGCCGATCACGTCGGCATGCCGCCGCCGGCCATCGAGCAGCGTGACTGCCACGGCGGAGGCGCCAGCGACCACGTGGCTGTTCGTCAGAATCAAGCCGTCGGGTGTGAAGACAAAGCCGGAACCCGTGCCGCCGGGAATTTCGACGTTGACGACTGCGGGTGCCACCCGCGCGACCGCCGTCGTGATCGCGCGCGAGTAAGCGTCCACAGAATCAACGTCTACGGATTCAGCGTTCACGGATTCAGCGTTCACGGATTCAGCGTTCACAGTGCCGACGTTCACAGAATCCAGGTCCATAGCGTTTCACAAGGCACGGAATGACGTCCGCAGAAAGGCCGAGTCCGGTGGTATGAGACACCCATGGAGAACAGGGAATCCGCTTGCCTACAACGCGCGTCAGATATGAATGAGCCCGAGTTGCAAGCCGCGTCGAACGGCCTCAGTTCTCGACGAAGCGCCGAGCTTGCCAAACACTGCCGCGAGGTGAAACTTCACGGTATGGTCGGTGATGCCAAGCTCGCGCGCGATGTCTTTGTTGCGCCGGCCATCGGCGACCAGCACGAGCACCTCGTGCTCGCGCGGCGTCAGGCGCTCCACCAGTACCGGGATTTCGCGCGGTCGATCAGCCACGACGTTTGGGTCGCTCGCCGACCGTCACCGACATCTCCCGCAACTCGAGCCCTCGCAGCACCGACAGGACCACTGCTTTGCCGACGTGGTCACCGCGCAATAGTGTCAGCAACGCTTCGGGCTCCTCTACGGGTTGCCCTTCAAACGCCATAATCACGTCTCCGACCAGCAAGCCCGCTTCCTCAACCGGACTCTTGCCCACGATCGCCGTGACCAGAAGGCCATGCGCCTGCTTGTGATTGCCGCGCTGCCGCTCTGGGAGGACGACTGTCGTCGAACTGATCCCGAGAAAGCCCTGGCGCGTGCCCCCGTGCTTAACAATTTGATGCGCCGCTGCCCACACCAGTGTCGCCGGGAGCACCACCGTGGTGCCGCGGATGGCCGAATTGGTGATGACGCCCACGATCTGGCCATCGCCGTTGGCCAGGGCGCCGCCCGTCAGCGCACCGTGCGGCGCTTGTGCGATCCGAATCACGCGTTCGATCTCGCTGGCGCGACTCGTCCGCAGCGGGCCGCCGACGACGGCGACATTGGTGACCGTCGCCATGACACCACCACTCCACGTGCGGCCAATGGCAATCGCCAGGTGGCCGACGCGCGGCTCGTCCCCGACTTCGGCGGGGGCGACTCCCAGACCCGGCACTCGCACCACCGCCAGGCCCATCGACAGCGCATGTCCCAGGACGTGTCCCTCGGCTGTGGCGCCGGTCGCCAGGCGGACCACTGCCGTGTCATCGCCGAGCGCCCGTGCCGGCGCAACGATGAGATCGTCCGCGAACACGACGCCTGCCGCAGGACGGCGGTGACCGTGCACCTGAACGACCGCGGCCGACGCGCGGTCAATCGCTGTCGCGAGTTGAATCGATAGATCGGAAAGAATGTTGCTCATATGCCTACGGTATAGGCCGGGGCACGCCCGCGGATCAGCCGAATGGCTAGTGCCGGATTAGAATTGGCACCACGTGATCCATCCACTCAGTTTGTCGGAGGCTGCCGCACTCGCCGCGCGCCTTCAGAAAGAGCTTGGCCGGGTCATCATCGGCCAACAGCAGGTCATCAGCGAAATTCTGACGGCGTTTCTGGCCGGCGGCCATGTGTTGCTGCGTGGTGTGCCCGGATTGGCAAAGACGCTCCTGATCAAGACCATCGCGCAGGCCGTCCACCTGAAGTTCAGCCGCATCCAATTCACCCCCGACCTGATGCCGTCGGACATCCTCGGCACGGAAGTCATCGAAGAAGATCGCGCGACCGGCGCGCGCGCCATCCGCTTCATCCCCGGGCCGCTGTTCGCGAACATAATTCTCGCCGACGAGATCAACCGCACGCCTCCGAAGACGCAGTCGGCGCTCCTCGAAGCGATGCAGGAATATCAAGTGACCGTTGGCGGCGTCCGTCACCAGCTCGATCGACCGCTGTTCGTGCTCGCCACGCAAAACCCAATCGAGCAGGAAGGCACCTATCCATTGCCCGAAGCGCAGCTCGATCGATTCATGCTCAACGTGGTGATGGGGTATCCAACCGAGGCGGAAGAACGCGCCATTCTGGCGCAGACCACGACCACCGCCGAGCCGCTGGTGACGCCGATCGCGACCGGCGAGGAGATCGAGCGCGCGCGCATGCTGGTGCGCGACATTCCAGCGGCGGACAACATCATCGATTACGCGACGCGTCTGGTGCGGGCGAGCCGGCCGCAAGACGACGCCTTGGACTTCGTGAAGCAGTGGGTGCGATGGGGAGCGGGCCCGCGCGCCGGCCAGTCGCTGCTGCTTGCCGGCAAGGCGCGGGCCGTGCTGCAGGGACGCCCCGCGGTGTCGCTCGACGACATTCGCGCGGTCGCGCCGCCGGTGTTGCGTCATCGCCTGCTCGTGAACTTCCAGGCGGAGGCAGAAGGCGTCGACACCGAGATCATCGTCAAACGCTTGATCGAAGCCGTGTGACATGTCGCGGCCACATGTCGTTACCCCCACGGAACTGTCGTCGCTGCGCGATTTGGAGCTGCTGACGCGAACCACGGTCGAGGGTCTCCGCCAAGGGCTGCATCGCAGCCCGTTTCACGGCTACAGCGCCGAGTTCAGTCAGTATCGGCACTATCGTCCCGGTGACGACTTGAGATACGTCGACTGGAAGGCGTTTGCCCGAACCGACCGTCTCTACTCGCGTCAGTTTCGCGAAACGACCAACATGGGGGCGCTGTTCATCGTCGACATCAGCCGTTCGATGGGATTTCCTGAGGGACGGCAGTCAAAATTTGATCTCGCTCGCGCCGCGGCGGCGGTCTTGGGCACGCTCGTGCTCGATCAGGGCGACGCCGCCGGGTTGCTGGCGGTTGCGGGCGCCGAGTCGGGTGCGACGCACTACGTTCCGGCGCGCAGTGGGCGTCACCACCTGCACCTGTATCTGGCGGCACTCGCTCGGCTGCCATTAGCGGGTGTTGACGGCGTCTCTGGCGCGCTTCGCCGGGCGGCGGCGCTGTTGCGACGACGTGGCTTGGTGGTCGTGATCAGTGATTTTTACGAGGAACAGGTCGCGCTCACGGAGGTTCGGCGCCTGACACGCATGGGTCACGACGTAGTCGTCGTGCATGTCATGGCGCAGGACGAACTGACGCTGCCGCGAGGCGGTGCGATCGAATTCGAGGATTTGGAAACCGGAGCGACGCTGATCACCAGCCCCGACGCCATCGCGACGGAGTACCGGGCGGCGATGGAGGTATTTCTGCAGGGCGTCAAGCAGGCCGCCGATCGTGAAGGGCTGGACTATGTGCGACTGGTGACCGGAGGGGCACTCGAAGTCGCGTTGCGCCGCTTTCTCGTCGGGCGCCGGGGCGGCGAGTAAATGTCGGTGTTCTGGCTGCAGCCGCAAGCGTGGTGGGGCGTCGCGGCGCTGGCGATTCCGATTGCCATTCATCTGCTGGCGCGGCAGAGGAGTCGCCGGCTCCTGTTCCCAACGCTTCGCTTTCTCCGCGCGACCCGGCTGGCAGCGCTGCGTCAGCATGTCGTCTCGGA